>CAXNEV010000042.1:0-13842 GCA_964200925.1 Candidatus Latescibacterota bacterium
AATGATCTTGTGGATGCCATAAAATAGCACGACCAGATTAGGCAAGCAATACAGATTGCTTATGCTCTGACAACTTCACCACGGAACAAAAACACGAAATCTTCACCGGGAAAAAACTTCCTCAATTTGGCCTATTTTCATCACCCCAGATTGTGGGAAGGGCAGGCCATGTGTTGGGCCTTTCGGTGCGAGAAGGTTTGTGAGGGATGTGTTGTTGTGATGGTTCGGCAGATTTATGAGTTAGATGGTGCAACGATTGTGTTGACATACTGGATGGATCAGGTGACACCCCAGGTGGTTGTGACCGTGCACTCTGAAGGGAAGACCGATGCCACGATGGTGTGGCAATTTGACGATTTTGACGCCACGCATGCCTTCTGGCGACCGCACTCGACGGATGATTGGCGCGGGGCAAAGGCCGATTATCATCGGCAAGTGTATCAGATTCGGAAAACCGATCCATCGGATGATGTGTTTTTGCAACCGTTTTACAACTGGCAGCGAAATGGGGCCATGTTCTGGTCATGTTGGAGAGATCGTCGGAATGTGCTGGTGATCGGTGCGGTGCGTCCGTCAAAGACGCGGGTTACAGATGGGTTTCGGCCTCTTTGTATTCGCAATGGGCAAACGTTGTGTGTTCCGGTGCAGGAGGGACAAAAAGAATTTGTGATTGGGACGGTGGGGAAAGAAAAAAACAGTGACCCTATTTCTGATGTGGAGGCATTTTACCGGCAGGCACATGGTCTGGATTTGAATGCGTATTTAAAAATGGATCTGAATTGGGATGGGATAGAGAAAATCTCGTTTCCGCGTTTGTTTATAGGTGTGGAGGATCGCAAAAGAGTGCAGCAAAATGCACGAGAATGGGCCTGGTTCTGGAAACAGTTTCAAGACCATGTGGATGATCGGTTGTTTTTTTCAAATGCACAGCCGGATTTGAAAATTCGAGAAGGTGAACGCACAATAGGGTATGATCCTGCGGGGGCCTATTTGGCATCTGGAGACAGCCGGTATGCCGAAGCGGCATTTGAGGTGCTGGATCGGCAACTGCATGGTTGGGTGTGCGATCTGGGTGCTTTGGGGCCGACAGTTGATGCATTGATCGGGTTTGCTTTTGCCGGGCCGTTTCGCGCGGCGGTGATGGCGTTTGATTTAATCGCGGATTTTTTGACCGATGTGGATCGCACGGCGTGTTTGCGCAAATTTGCTTTTTTAACGGAGGTATTTTTTTCAACAGATGCCTGGCCGGATCTGACATCGGGTTTGAGCCGAGGCAATATGAATTTTCACGCCAGTGTGGTGTGTGCGCGTGGGCTTGCGGCAGTGTTATTGGATGGACATCCCAAACAAAGGAAATGGCTTGAAAAAACTCGTGATGAGGCCACGGCATTTTTGCGGATGTATCATTTTGACAGTGGGGTGGCTCGCGAGGCGCTGACGTATCAATTTAATGTGCTGGCGCAGTTTACGCTGTTGTCTGTGGCATTGCGCCGTGCGGGGTTGAACGATTTATTTCAGACCGAGCCGATGTTGAAGCGGTCGTTTGACATGCTTGCACACATGCAGACCCCCGGTGATTTGCGCACAGGCATGGCAATGTTGCCCACGGTGGGACATGTGACGAGTTATGGGTGGGGCCAGTCGCTTCAGGCGTGTTTTGCATGGGCTGCCAAAACAACGGTGGAGACCGATGCCGATTTCAGTGCGCGGATGATGGCGGCGTGGCATCGGGCGGGTTCACCTGTTATTTCGCTGCACGATTTTTTTCATGGACAAATCTGGTGGTTGCCATTGTGTTTGGTGGATCGGGCGTTGCCTGTGCGAGCGGATGTTCGGAAAAGTAATTTGTTCGATGGGTTTGGCGCGGTTTTTCGTTCGCAAGAGACGCAGGGTTATTTGCTGGTGAAAATGGGCCGGGCGCGCGGGCATTATGACCCAGACGAGGGTTCGATGGTGTGGTATGCGTGGGGTGTGCCGATCCTGGCGGATTTTGGGTGTCAGTATAATCCGAATATTGAATGTGCGTGGTTGCACAATCGGTTGAGTTTTGATCGGTGGAACGAAACGGGTGAACATGCTTTTGAGGTGTTAGGACAGCATTGGGGGCGTGTGGATGGTGTGTGCGGAAAGATGGTTGTAAATCGGTTGCACCGCTGGGCAGATCGACCGGTTCGCGAAACACCGTTTGATTTTCGCGCTTTGCCGGGGCCGCGCGATATTGATCCTGTGAATTGGCAACGCGAGGTGTTCTATGTGAAGGATTGTGAAGCGGTGCTGATTCGCGATGTGGTGACTGGCGATGTGGTGACAGATTGGCATTTGCAGGTGTTTGCCGATTCTGTTTGTGTGGATGGGAAAACGGTTCATTGTCGCGGTCAATTTGGGGTGGATCTGGATGTTTATATGGCATCACCAGATGGCGTAAATTTTGAGGTTGGAAGTTTTGAGCACCTGGGGTTTGACGAACCGCGTTTGCCCATGTGGTGGTGGCGCGGGGCAAACTGGACGGCTCCTGAAGGTGTGACGTATGGCCCAGTGGGTGAACGGGCGTTGACCTTGAGTTTGCCCGGTGCGGTGCGGGGTGTGTATCTGGCATTGTTGATTGCCAGGCCATCGGATCGTCAGGCGGCATGTGTGGAGATTTTACCCGATGGATTTTCCTGGCAGATGAATGGAATGCGCTGGTCGGCATATTGTGACAAGAGGCGCTGGGTTTTTGATTTTTCGGGTGAGACTTCCTGGCAGGAGACGGTTGAATTATGATGACCATTCGGCACAATAATGCATCGGTCGGATTTGGACTATGGCGAGGTTCTCATTTTTATGAAGGCATAAAAGAGCGCCTGGCTTTATTTACTCAATAGCGACACGTTCCAACGTTAAACGTTAGAACGTGTCGTTTTTGTGTATTTATGACACCCTTTCATGCCTGTTTTGACGGTTTACTGTTCTGGTACAAATTTTCGCAAATATTTGACAGCTTTGGGCACGGCGGTTTCTTCGGCTTCCACATCCTGTCCTTCATAAACGACAGAAACCCACCCATTGTAGTTGACATTGTTGAGGATTTTGAAGATGCGGGGATAATTGAGCCAGACTTCTTCGCCGGTTTCAATGCGGTAAATTTTGGCGCGCACATGAACGGCCAAAGGTGCGGTTTCTTCAATGCTGCCATAAAAATTGAGCGCCGGATCTTCTTGGCCACGTGCGCCGCTGGCACCGGGTGAACCAACATATTGTCCGGTGTCCAGAATGTGTGACAAATAGGGGTTGTTGACGGTGTCGAGGATTTTGCGCACTTCTTTGCCGGTTCGCGTCACACAACCGTGGTTGTGATTGTGCAGACCCAGCACCACGCCTTTTTGCTGACCGTATTCGGCCACTTCCTGCATACATGGCATCATGCGTTCCCAGACCTGTTTTTCGGGTTCTCCTTCAGGCACCCAGGCGGCAAAAATGCGCACCAGAGGAATGCCCATAAATTCGGCAATGTCCACCCAGTGTTTGACATCGGCAATAACAGCGGGCAATTCTTCTTTGGGTTTGCCAAAGTTGTTGCTCACGCCAATATAAGAAAGAGCCAGCCCGCGTTTGAGCGCGCGCATGCGGATGTCGCGCAAATAGGCTGGACTGGTGGATGCAAATGCACGGGTGTGAATGTCGATGCCATCCAGGCGCAATTCGCAGGCCCGGTCGATAAATTTAATCAGGTCTATTTTGCCGTCGCGAAACTGGTCTTTGTAGCTTAAGGACATACAGCCTAATTTCATCATGGGGATGATTCCTTTTGTTGAGAAATCAGAAAACTCAGAATGCAGAAGAAAAACGATTATTCCGAATTCTTTTTTTTACGCCAAATCCACAAGGGTGTCGAGCAGGCGTGCCACATCGGCACTGCTGTTGTATAGATGTGTGGAAACGCGCACCCGACCAAATTCGCCCCAACAATACACATTGTGTTTTCGCAGGCGATTGACCAACTCGCGGGCATCTTCATGTTCAAAACATGTGTTGCCCGAACGCGCATCGCGTGTGCCTGGAGATATCACGGTATAACCCAAACGAACCAGTCCGTCGTAAACCTGTTCGGAAAGGTCGCGGGCGTGTTCCTGGATGTTATGGATGCCTGTTTTGAGCAATATACCCAGTGCATGATCAAGGTGCATGATCACAAGCATGGCCGGGTTGCCGGGTTCGAGTTTTTCTGGCATGGGTTGTTCTGCCACTTCGGGATCGCGTTCTGCACCCTGTTCGGGCCAAACGGCCAGGTTGTGCCAACCAAAAGAGGTAGAAGTGATCAGATCTTCAGCCCTTTCACTGAGATAACAGGGGGCCACACCGTGGGTTGCCAACAGCCATTTATAAGCACTGCTCACGGTGAGATCGGCAATTTGGGCAGGCACGTTTAAGACGCCCGAAGAATGGGTGGCATCTACGGCAAAAAGGGCGCCTTTTTTTTGTGCACCTTCTGAAAGCTGGGATAAATTGAGGCATTGTCCGGTGTAAAAACTGACGTGGCTCACAGCGAGAATGCGCGTGCGAGCATCTGTTGCATCCAGCAAATCTTTTTCCCGAACGGTCCAGTGTTTGTGGGGTACCATTCGGACTTCTACACCTTGTTTGCACAAATTTTTCCATGCATAAGCCACAGAAGGAAATTCGAGGTTGGTGGTGACCACATTGTCGCCGGGTTTCCACGACAGGCCGCGCGCCAACCAGCTCATGCCTTCTGCGGCCGAAGGCATAAAGGCAATGCGTTTGGGCATAACACCCCACAATTTTCCCATGCGCTGTCTGCACCGTTCACCCCGCTCATAAATTTGAGCGCGTCCGTCATGAGATCCGCCTTTTAATTGGGCAAATTCGGCATACACGTCGGCCTGTGTTTTAAGCCATGGAGACTCGCCGCCTGTACACAAATGCACAATGTCTTTGATGCCTATGAATGCGTCGGGAGACAACAGGGGTTGCCGTTCTTCACCAGTTATCTGGACCAAGGGTTTTAATCCTTTCAAATTAAACGTGATAGACATAAAGATCGCGATCCACGCCGGGCAAATCGATCCATGCCCCACCGTCGCGATGGCTTTGAGCAATGCCCAGACAGGCTTCGGTGATGTGGTGGGTTAAGCTGACATGGCCCAGCGTGGGGCGTTTTTGTTCGTATGCATTAAGCAGATCGTCGAGGCAATCGAGCACGGCGCTTCTGGGAGTAACTTCGGGAAGGGCGACATCTTCCAGCATTCGGCGCTTTTTTTCACCCACGGGAGATCCCAATTTGCGCAGGCTGTTGCTCACGCCATTGTTGAAACTGCGGATGCTGCCTTCGGTGCCCAGCACTTCAAATTCCCAGTGCCCCATCGGAATGGTCCAGGCTTCAACGCCATTTTTAAACTCCATGCGAAAAATGGCGTTGGGGTCTTTGTCGATGCGATTGTTTTTAAACGCGAGGTCGATGGGGCGCAATTCGCCCTTTACCCGGGCAATTTCGGGATCTCCCAGAAGGTAAGACAGCGTGTCGATAGAGTGAATGTGCCCGTGTAACAAATTGGTAGCGGCATAATGAACAGCCGCTCTGGGTTGCCCAATGTCGCCGTTCTGGATGGCTTTTTGGATGATTTGGTACCGGTTGTCAAAGCGGCGCAACACCCCGGTGTTGAACAGGGTTTTGTGTTTGAGACAGGCATTTTTTACCGCATCGGCTTCGCGCATGGAACAGGCCATGGCTTTTTCGAGGTACATCATAGGCACACCCAATTCGGCCACAGCCACGCCCAGTTCGGCATGGTTTTCCCCACGGGTACACACGGCAACCAGATCGGGACGTTCTTTTTCAATCATGTCGCGATAATTTTCATAAAGGGCGTTGATGCCCCATTTTTCGCGAAATGATGCCCGTTTTTCAAGCAGCAGGTCTGCACCTGCAATCAGGTTTAGCCGGTCGCTTTTTTTGCAGCAAGCGGCTATGGAGTAGGGCAGGGCCACGGCAGGATAATCGATAACTTCTTCATCAATGGTGCTGCCCATACGGCCCAGGCCAATGATGGCCACGCGATACGTTTTCATGTATTTCCTCCAGAGTTGTCAGGGTTGAACTGAGGCAATATAAGAGGGGTTTGAATGAGTGCAAGATAAAAAATGGTTTTAGCCATTGACTTTGTGATTGAAAATAGACATTGTTGGCCAATTACAACAGGCCATGCATGTTGGCCGAATTGGCATTTGGGATTGGGAAATTGCCTCTGACAGAACGGTCTGGACAGGGGGATATGTTTCGGATTTACGGCATTATACTTGAAACATTTACTGGCAAATGAGACGGTCTCATGTTTAATGCTGGTCGGCGTGCCGTGCGCTGTTTTGCAATTGAAATTGCTGCATATCTTGTTTTGACAAAAGGCAATACATGCCGTATTATGGGCATAGGGAACCCTACCTGGTCAATGTGCAGTTTTTGCGATTTACTAAAGAAGGTTTCATGACACTATTGATTGTTGATGATGATTATGCCTTGCGATCAGCCATCGCCCGATGGGCCACTCTAAAGGGTTTTGAAACATTGGTCGCTGAATCTGCCGAACAGGCGCTAACGGTTTTGGAAACCCATGTGGTTGATGTGACTATTCTCGATGTAAGATTGCCTGGCATGGATGGTCTCACGCTGGCTCGCAAAATGGTTCAAGCTGCTCCTGAATGCCCGATCATTTTAATGACAGCCCATGCAGATCTGGACATTGCCCGACAATCTTTGAATGCGGGCGTGTATGAATATTTTACCAAACCTTTTGTATTTGAAGATCTTGGAGTTGGCATACAAAGAGCCATGCAATATCATCAATTATTGCTCGAAAACAAGTATCACAGAGCCCTTTTGGAAAAAGAAGTGGCACGTCGCACAGAAGAATTGAGCCAGGCCAATACCCGGCTGAAAGAAGAAATAGACATGCGTGAACGTTTGTCTGAAAAAATTGTTCAGCTTGAGCGGTTGGGGGCATTAGCAGAGATGTCGGCAGGGGTGAGTCACAATTTGAACAATATTCTGACAGGTGTTTTGGGGCCGGCACAGATGATTGAAATGCAAACGCAGGACAAAGTAATTTTAAAAGAAGCCCGCATTATTCAGGAGGCTGCTTTGCGCGCGGCTGATGTTGTGAAACGGTTGGCTCTGGCAGTGGGCGGTGAAAATGCTGTGCCTATGCCTGTGGATGTGTCTCGCATTGTTCGCGAAGCCATTTCTGCCTCTCGCCTTCGCTGGAAAGATGAAGCTGAATCACACGGCATAACCATTGATGTTGTGGTTCACGAACATGCCGTTCCTCATGTTCGCGCAACGCCCAATGGATTGCGCAATGTGTTGCTCAATGTGATTTCGAATGCGGTTGATGCCATGACAAAAAGTGGTCGCATAACCCTTGAATACAAACAGGTTCAGGATCTGGTACAAATTTCGATTTCTGATACCGGGATTGGCATGGATGAAGAAACATGTCGCCGCATTTTTGAGCCATTTTTTACCACCAAAGCCAATGTTGGAACAGGTTTGGGCATGGCTACGGTTTTTACCTCGATCAGCCGCTGGGGAGGGCATATCAAGGTTCAAAGCACACCTGACAAAGGCACGTCTGTGGTGATGGCTCTTCCTGTCTGGAAAACAGATTTGGAAACCCTGCAAACACCCGTGCATGCCACTCGTTCTGGCAGGGTGCTGATTGTTGAAGATGAACAAATTGTTCGGTCGTTTCTCGAGCGGATTTTGTCAAAACACCATCATGTAGATACGGCTCTGGATGGATTTGAAGCATTGGCACTCATTGAAAAACAGGTCTATGATGTGGCACTTGTTGATCTGGGCATGCCAGGCATGCCAGGAGATCAGGTGGCGCAACAGTTTCGAGAACGCGATGCCCATATGGCCATTATTCTGATTACTGGCTGGGATCTGGTTGAGAATGATCGTTTAAAGGTATTTGATGATTATCTCAAAAAACCGTTTGATACCATTGATAAAATTCTTTCTGCTGTTTCAAGGGCCATTTACCTTCGGGATGAGCGCGTGCAGAAAGATACCTAAACAAAATCGTTTTTTCCCACATAAGTCCCTCTCCGTTTTGTTCCCCTTGAAAAGCCTGTTATTCCAGCCACCTTCAATTGACAGAGTGCCCTATCTGTGTTGGGGTTGTCTATAGATTTGACCGTGAAAAAAATGTTTCTTTGTATTGCCTATAACGACACCAAAGGTTCAGCGGCACGCGGGTTGATTTTCACCTGCCAAGTGGTGTTGAGCCACTGCCATTGAAGAACCCATGTGCGTTCTTCGGCGGCCTGTGGGGTAAAATAATATTCAACTGGCTTTAAGTTGGGCAGTTCCATAATGGGGACAAATGAAAAGGCCCACAGATTGACCAGAGCGCGTTTGGGCTGGGGGTGGGGCCAGGTGATGTGCCAGTCGAACCCACCCATGTCATTTTTCTGTTGTTGTGGAAATAGGTCAGGTGTGAAGGCAAGATGGTGAATGCACACTGCATGATTGTTATAATCCAGATGTAATTGGTGCCAGAATGGGTTCATTTTTGAGATGGATATTTGCGCCTCGCATTTTGTGAGTCGAAAGCGGTCGGTCACCTGTGTCCACGAGGAGGCAACGGTCGGCATGATGCGCAAAACAAGCAGGTCGGAACCGCGCTGGATCGTGTGGGTTTGGCCGACGATGGGAGGATGGATTGTTTCAGTTAAGGTTTTGGGTTGATGGGCCATGTGTCGGCCCTGAGCGGGATGGGACCGGGGTGTGTTGTTTTCCATCGTTTCCCACTGCAAAAAGCCCCAATCGCCATTTTGATGGGAAAAGGCTACGGGAAAACTTTGCCAAGCGAGCCCCCACGAGGGGTATTCGGCAGAGGGCATGACAGGGAAACGCGAGACACTGCCGATGCGCATGACGGGTGTAAGACAGGCTTTGGCGCTGGTGTTGCCAAAACAGGGGATGGCGATGTCAGATTTTGATGTTTGACAGGGAGAGACAACATTGTGCCAGCCCAGGCTGTTGAGCAAATTGCCCAACAGCGGGCGATTGCCTATGCCCATGGATTCGTCTTCGGCCCAGCGATGAATTTGATCGCGGTAATGGGTGTGTGACCGGGATTCGAGGAAGGCGTAGGATCGAAGGGCGGGCACGCGGGGGCCGCCGATGTAGGCATCTTCAATGGCGAGCAGGTTATTTAAGAGGTTGAGATAGGTTTGGGACAGTGTGTCGGGCAATTGTTTGGCCAAGAGGATGAGCACAGAAAGTTCGTCAAGGCATACCGAAGCGTAAACATCACTCATGTGTTCACCCCAACCCCAACCGTTGTTATGCCAGTAGGTGGCGGCTTCTGCCATGGTGTTGGCAATGAGGGTGTCATCGGCAACGCGGTCGAAAATTTCGAGCAATAACCAGGCGCATACCAGGTCACCGAGATACTTGTTGGGATAATAAAAGGTTTTTTTCTCAACGGCGTGTTGAAACCAGGTGTACAATCCCTGCAAGATTTCGTCGAGGATTTTTCGCGTTTGCTCTTGCAATTCAGAACTCCAGACAATGCGCAGGACGATGAGGCTCAATCCTGTGAAAAAGGCAGCGTTGGTGTCATAGGGTTTGTCTTCTTCCCAATACCATTTCATACACCCGCACAAATCACCCGGTTCGGTGACTTGCATGGTTTTCAGGGCGGCCAAAACGCGGTTGATATCCATTTGCTCCAGTTCGTTTTTTTGTGCGGCCACCACCAGGCGGGTGGCCGCATTCGGGCCGGGGTGCAGGCGTTCTAAATTTTTGGTTACAACAGTATGTCCGGGGCCAGCGGCAGACCACAGGCCCAGATTCGGGTTCCAATTTTCAGTCCAGTTCATGGGGTTCTTTTTGTTAGGTGTTTAAAATACCGGTCAACGTTTCGGCAAATATGGCGCGTTCTTGCGGAGTGCCAACGGTCACGCGCACGAGTTGATTGATGGGAGAACACATGGGTTTGCGCACAAAGATGGCATTTTGAATTAAGGCTTCAAGCACCGATTGGGCATTTTCGGCACTGCCAAAATCGAAGGAGACAAAGTTGGTGGCCGAAGGCAGGGTGGGCACGCCTAATTGTCGTCCAAGATTTTCATAATCGCGGCGACCCTCGGCAACGGCGTTGACAACCGATTGGATAAATTCGGTGTCGTGAAGCGAGGCCAATGCGCCGATTTGCGCGGTGCGGTTGACGCTGAAGTGCAGCCGAATTTTGTCAAAAGCCGTGATGATATCGGGATGGGCGATGGCATATCCAATGCGGGCACCGGCCATGCCGTGGGCTTTGGAAAAGGTGCGCATGCGAATAACCCTGTTGTCGTGGGGATGCATGGGCAAAAGGGCATGGTCGGGGGCAAATTCAAAATAGGCTTCATCGAGAATGCAGAGGCACGTTTTGGGCAGGGCATTTAAGAATGCCTGGATTTCAGATGCCGTATGACAGGTGCCTGTGGGGTTGTCTGGGTTGGCGATGTAAATGAGATGAGATTGGGTTTGATGAACGGCTTCGGATAGTGCAACGAGGTCGTTTTGGTCATTTTTATAGGGAATGGTGTGGCTTTTTGCACCAAAACCAAAGACGTGATAGTGATAGGTGGGATAAGAGCCCAAAGATGCAACAGTGACCTGGCCAGGCTGCAGAAAGGCCCGCACGACCAATCCGAGCAAATCGTCGATGCCTGCTCCAACGCTGATATGATCGGTGGTAAAATCGTAAAGTTTGGCCAACGCGGTGCGCAAATCGAAATTTTCGGGATCGTTGTACCAGGCGGTGCGGTCTATGGCTTCGACCATGGCCTGCCGGGCTTTTGGCGAAATGCCAAAGGCGCTTTCATTGGCGCCAACGCGCGCTTTAAAAGTTTGTTTGTTCTGGCGTTCAAAGGTTTCTGGGCCAACAAATGGGATGGTTGCTGGTAAAGATTGGATGAGCGGGGTGAATGGAAATTCGATCATGGGATTTCCGTTATAAAGAAGGCGTGGGTTAAAAAGCAAAAAGGGTGCGACTTGCCGAATCGCCCGAACCGTGCATAGGCAGTTGTATTTTGTATTTTTACAGCATAGGGATGCGAATAAATAATACAAGAGATGATGGCAGGGCAAATGGAAATTTGATGTCTATTGCGCAATTGTTATTATACGGTGGTTTTGGAGGATTAAATCGGATGAGTCGCGATGTGGAAGGTTTATCAGAGGAGGTATTGGCTGTTTATTCCGAGGCTGATGCACAAACGGCACAGGTATCTGATGCCACGGGACTTCACTGCCCACCCGGTTGCGGCCAATGTTGTTATAGCCCCAACATTATGGCCAGTGTGCTGGAGATGTTGCCGCTGGCTTTGGATATTTACCGGACGGGTGATGAAGATCGGGTGATGGATGCCCTTGTGGCGCAGGGGGAAAATCTGACCTGTGTGATGTTTCAGCCCGGGCCAATTGATCCTGACACAGGGCGTTGTTTGCGGTATGCTGTGCGCCCGTTGGTGTGTCGTTTGTTTGGTTTTGCCGCCCGGCACAACAAACATGGCCATCTGGAATTTGCTGGGTGCCGCGTGATGAAAGAATACAACCCACAGGCGTATTTGCAGGTTGAAACGGGGCTGCAAGAGCGTTTTTTATTTCCAGTATTTCAAGATTTTTTTATGCAGGTGGCTTCTCAAGACCCTCATCTGGGCTATCGCATGATGCCGATTAACCAGGCTTTGCGCGAGGCGCTGGAATATGTATATTGGAAACGCCCCGGCAGAGGCCAGTAAAGACTCAAAATTGACCGGGTGAATCACAAGGGCACTTTCATCACAATTGCGAAAACAATTTAAAGGGCCACGCATTTCCCACTGTCTCAATGCAGGGGTGATCGCGGCCCTAAATTTTTACACCATTCAAATTATTAAATGCTTGCCTGTATTATTATCGGCATCGTATTGTATGCATGATAACGTAAGATCAACAACACAAATGACAAGGAGCCAAAGGCCATGATTGAATTTCCTGTTCAAGACGGCGTTCGTTTTGTCAAAAATGTGATGATCGCCATGTCCGATGGGGTTCATCTGGCGATGGATTTACACATGCCCGATGGCGTGGATTGGAAAGAGACGCCTTACCCCGTCATTTTGGAATATATCCCGTATCGCAAAGACGATGCACCGCCATATTCGGGCCATCACCATACATTTGCCAAAAATGGATTTATCGGTGCACGCATCGATTGCCGGGGCACGGGCAGCAGTGCAGGCACAACATCGGATGAATATTCGCCACAAGAGTTGCAAGATGGGGTTGAGGCGGTTGACTGGATTGGGAAACAGGCCTGGTGCAACGGCAAGGTGGCCCTATTTGGGGCATCGTATGGCGGGTTTACCGCGGTGCAAATTGCGGCATTACAACCGGCACATCTGGCGACGATTATTCCCGTTTATTTTACAGATGACCGATATACCGATGATTGCCATTACCGAGGCGGGTGTATGCGGTGTTATTACGATATCGGGTCTTATGGGGCGTCGATGATTGGCATGAATGCGATGCCGCCCTATCCCGAATACAGCGGGGATGAGTGGGCAAAAGTTTGGCAGGAACATATAGAAGGCAATGAACCTTATTTGCTGCAATGGCTCGCGCATCAAACGGATGGGGAATACTGGAAGCCGGGCAGCATTCGCGGTCGGTATGAGGATATTCGCTGTTCGGTGTTTATGATCGGCGGCTGGCGCGATGGGTATGCTACGTGTAATCTGCGCACGTTTGAACACTTAAAGGTGCCCAAAAAAGTTTTCATTGGCCCGTGGAACCATTCTCGTGCTGATGTGGCAATTCCCGGGCCGCGCATCGATTATCTGGCAGAAGTGATTCGCTGGTGTGAACACTGGCTGAAAGGGGAAGAAAACGGGATCATGGACGATCCGCCGATTACGGTGTATATGCAAACGTATGACGATCCACAGACCGACCGGTTGGATACATCGGGATACTGGCGAACAGAAAAAGGTTTTCCCGTTCCCGATCGTTCGGAACGGCGGCTTTATTTTTGCGCCGACGGGTTGCTCAATGCCCATGAGCCAGATTACGATGGTGAAGGAGATAAATTTGTTTATGATCCCACAGTGGGTTTGTGCGGGGGATTGTGGTCTGCGGGTGTGCCATTTGGCTTGCCAACCGATCAGCGCCCCGATGAAATTCATGCGCTGACTTATACCAGTGAACATCTGGATGTGCCGCTTGAAATAATGGGGCAACCGCAGGTGGAATTGCACGTTTGTTCTACTGCAGAAGTGATGGCTTTTGTGGTGCGGTTGTGTGATGTGGCTCCCGATGGCACCAGTGCTCTGGTATGTTCGGGTGTGCTCAACGGCACAAGGCGACAGTCCCTGACAAATCCCGAACCGATGATACCGGGTGATATTTACAAATTGTCGATTTCTCTTGAAGGCACAGCCTGGCGTTTTGAGCCGGGGCATCGCATTCGGCTTTCTGTATCCAGTGCCGATTTTCCCAATTTGTGGCCCACGCCCTATGCCGGAACAAATACCCTGTATCGGGGTCATCAGTATCCTTCGCGTCTGATTTTGCCCGTTGTGCCAACCAAAGAGTTTAAAGACGAGGTGGCTTTTGCCCCATCGAAGGCGAATGTGAAAATTTATGGCCTATCGCCCAATGAACCGGTTTGGCAGGTGGTTCAGGATGTGCTGGGCAACCGAACGGGTGTGATGTTGCATACACGGGGCAGCGGACGGGTTAGCGAAACAACGGAAGTGACCAATGATCGGCAGTTGACACTCTGGGCACATACAAAAAACCCGGCC
>CAXNEV010000043.1:0-13670 GCA_964200925.1 Candidatus Latescibacterota bacterium
CCGGGAATGCCTTCGATGCAAATGACATTGCCCAGCCCTGCGGCCAGTTGGGCCACATAATGGGAGCGCACACACCAGCACCATGTGTGAGGCGATGCCAAAATGCTTGCCTGAATGAGGTCGGGCATAATGTGACGCCAGCGCGTGAAGCCCACAATGTCGAGGTCGATCACCACCGCGTCGATCAGTTTTTTGGATGCCAAATCATAGAGGCGGTCAATGTGTTCTGCAGTATAACCTCCATATCGACCGGGTGGATCAGCAGCGCCTTTGCGCCCTTCGCCTTCGGCAATGTAAGCACAGCAGCCTATTTTTGCCATATGATCTTTGAGGTGTTGAAGATCGGTTTCGTTTTCTTGAAAAGGTTCTTCGATCCAGTAGAGGTCGCAGTCGGCAATGCCGTTTAAAAATTGGATGAAAGCGTCGCAGGTGTAGGCATCGTTGGCGTCAATGAGGATTTTGCTATCGGGAAAGTGTTCGCGCACCGCACAGACCACGTCAATGTCGCGTTGCAACCCGTCGTTGGGCGGCGTCCATTTGAATCCGCGACCGATTTTGAGTTTGAAGGCGCGGTAGCCTGCATCGTAGTCTTGCTGGCAGGATGTGATCACACCAGAAATGCCGCGTGGGGTAGCTTCTGGTTCGAGGTCGTCAAAATAGATTGCGCCAGAATAAATGGGTATGCTGGTGGATCCTTTGCTGCCCAGCAAGTGGTAGACCGGGCGATTGAGAATGCATCCAACCAGGTCATAGAGCGGTTGGTCAATGCCGAGTGCATGATTCAGCGTGCCGTGGGTGAGATCAAAGAGGTCTGAGATTTTTTGACCAATGAGGGGGTGTAGGGTTTCTTCGGGCACATGGGATGTGGCCCAACCCTGGGCACCCTGATCGGTGGTGAGCACGCGAATCTGGTTGCCTGCACCATAAGCCTGGGGTTTGCCGTGGGCATTGCGTCCCACAAACCGGGGAAATCGGTCTTGAGATTGCAGGGTGGTGATTTGTTTTAGGCGATGGTTTTCGAGCATGGCGTTTACTTCGTTTGTTGTAAACGACGCACCCGTGCGGGTACATCATCGCCCCGTGTTTCACTGGAGAGGATTTGGAGCGTGCGATCCTCAATGGGCAAAAAGATGCGTGTGCCGCCTTTGCGGTGAGATTCACGAAGGGCAATGGCCACTTCCAGTGCCGCGCGACCATCGTCTCCTGAACATCGGGGAGGTCTGTTGTTTTCAAGTGCGTCAATGAGGTCGCTGATCAGGGTGATGCCCTGGCCTTGCGGTCGTGCCGGTTGGGGAAAGGCCAAACGCGCAGGAATGCCGCGGCCTCTGTGGCTGCCGGGAATTTGTTGCATGATTTCCGCGTCGGTGGTGTCGGCCACCAACCGCACCCGGCCTTTGGTGCCAATGATGTCAAATTCCCAACTGGCAATGCCCGTGTTCATGCCGCGCATATAGACGCGAATGCCATTGTCAAAGGCGAGATACCCATTGCCCATGAGGTCGTCGTCGGTGGCGGCTTTTTGATCCGATTCCATTTCGCCAAAAACCCATGTGATGTTGCCACCGGCGAGATAACACAACGTGTCGATGGCATGGCTGCCGTTGTGGGATAGGCCACAACTGGTGTAGGCCGTGATTTGAAGGATATTGCCGAGTTCACCATCGGCAATCATCTGGCGCGTTTGGCTGAAATATGGGTTGTAGCGACGAGAGCAGTTGACGGCCAGTGCCACGCCTTTTTGACGACAGGCATTGACCATGGAATCGGCTTCTTGCAGGCTAATGGCAATGGGTTTTTCCGCCCAAATGGCTTTAACACCGGCATTGACGGCATCCTGTACGATCTGGGCGCGAATGCGTGCGGTGGTGGTGACGCTGATGATGTCGGGTTTTTCTTTTTTGAGTAGTTCGCGATAGTCTGTGTACAAATGGTTGGGCGAAAGGCCCCACCGTTGCCCAAAGAGGGCGCGCTGTTCATCGTGCGGATCGGCACCAGCAACGAGGTTGATTTGGGGATGGGCATGATAACTGGGCGCGTGACAAAATGGCAAATAGATGGCTCCGCCCTGCTCAATTTCATCGTCAAAGGTGCTGCCCATCCGGCCCAGACCAATGACGGCTGCGCGATAAGTGGTCATATAAAATCCTTTCAGCGAATAGACGAATAGACGAAGAATAGACGAATCAGCGGGTGCGCGAATCAGCAGATGCTCGCGCAGCGAGCAAATTCCCGCAGGGAACGCACCGAAGGTGCTCTGTTGATCACGAACGAAGTGAGTCATCAGCGAACAGGTGAACCCTATTTTTTCAGTTGCGCCAAAACACGGTGCCCAATATCGCGGCGGTAATAATGGTTTTTGAAGGTGATTTTGCCCACGGCTTCATACGCGCGGTCAATGGCGGTTTTGATGTTGCTGTCAACGGCGGTGATGGCCAGCACGCGACCGCCACTGG
The DNA here is from genome assembly GCA_964200925.1 of Candidatus Latescibacterota bacterium. Taxonomy (GTDB): domain Bacteria; phylum Latescibacterota; class UBA2968; order UBA2968; family UBA2968; genus CAXNEV01. Next base: position 2,454 of record CAXNEV010000043.1, read on the forward strand.
TGACAAGCTGATCGTCTTTGACATCTGTTCCCGCATGAAAAACGATGACATCACCGATGGCTTCGGCCTCTTTAATGCCATTGATGGGGAAGCCCGTTTGATAGGCTTCCGGGTAACCGCCAGATGACATCACAACGGTGGTTGCGGCGCGGTTGTCGAGTTCAATGTTCAGGTTGGCAACGGTGCCTTGGATGACAGCGGTGAGAATGTCAACAAGGTCGGTTTTGAGCAGGGGCATCACGGCTTCGGTTTCAGGATCGCCCATGCGGCAGTTAAATTCAATAACTTTGGGGCCGTTTTTGGTGACAATGATGCCACCGTAAAGGATGCCTTTGTATGGACGTCCTTGGGCAGATAGGGCATTTATTGTGCGTTTCATCACGCGTTCAACAATGTCGTCCATGAGTTGTGGGGTGATCACGGGCGCAGGCGCATAAGCCCCCATGCCGCCGGTGTTGAGGCCCACGTCGCCTTCGCCAATGGTTTTGTGGTCCTGGGCTGGCACAATGCAGACGATGTCTTTGCCGTCGGTGAATCCAAAAATGGAGGCTTCTTCGCCGTCGAGCAATTCCATGGCGATGAGTTTGCTGCCCGATTCGCCAAATTTGCGCTGTACGAGCACTTCGTCAACAATGCGGCATGAGTCTTCGTAAGTGCCACTGTAGATGGCCCCTTTGCCCGCGGCCAGGCCGCTGACTTTGAGATAGAGCGGGTGTTGCCATTCTTTGAGTTGTTTTTTTGCAATGTCGGGATGGGTGTAAGTTTCATAAGCACCGGTGGGCACGTTGTATTTGTGCATGAGTTCAAGGGCAAAATCTTTGTCGGCTTCAATCTGTGCGGCGGCTTGAGTGGGGCCAAAAACAGGGAGTCCTTTGGATTCAAAAACATCGACAATGCCTGCGGCCAGTGGCGCTTCCGGGCCGATAAAGGTGATGTCGATTTTTTCTTTTTGTGCAAAAGCCGCCAGTCCGTCTATGTCGCTGTCAGAGATGTTCACACATTCGGCATAGGGGGCCATGCCCGGATTTCCCGGTGCGGCATAGAGTTTGGTGAGTTTGGGGCTTTGTGCGAGTTTCCAGACAAAGGCGTGTTCTCGTGCACCTTTGCCAACCATGAGGAGTTTCATAATGGTCTCCGGTTGGTTACAGATATTTGTTAGCGATCAGGTATTGTTCGATTGCATCAACAAAGCTTTTTGCAAGTTGTAGCGCTTCTTCGGCTTCTTCATGTGGAATGTGTTCAATCAATTCATAGTCGTCTTTTTGACGCAACGCAAATAGGCGATGGAAGGATTTGGATTGTTCTTTGTTAAAATGTTCTGGATGCACAAAATACTGATCAAAAAACGACAGCACCCCACTGTGTTTGCGAGGTGCTTGGCCAATTGATTGCAATAAAGCAAGGGCAGCATAAAAAGCCGCATAATAGGCACGATTGACAACGGTGCGATTGCTGCGATTGGCCTGGTGTAAAAAATGACCATCATCGAGGCATTCCCGTGCTTGCTGCATTCGGGCTTGAATCAAGTATTTGACATCTTCGCGGTTCACACTGTAATACCTTCTTGTGCGATGGCGATCATTAAGAGCGATGACTTTTCCGGACCCTGAAGTCGCTCTGTTGTCATGACCACCGTTTGTATCACGATGCCCGTGTCAAAACTGATTTCCCAAGAAATGTCGGCAATCTGTTTCTCGATTGTGGGTGTTGAATGATCCAGAATAACAAAAATATCCAAATCGGATTCTATATCTGCATCACCTCTTGCTCTGGAACCAAATACAACAGTTTTGACAACAGGTATCTGGTTTTCAAGCAGTTGTTTCTTGAATCTTACCGCTATTTCCAGATCTTTTTTTTCTGTAATCATAACCAGGCTCATTGTGCAGTCAGTAAAAGATACGCCTCCAGCCAATAGACTCCTTTATTTATAACTTAGCGTTTCTGTTCTTTTCTGACAAGCATGTTGTTATCACAGGATGTTTGTGAAAAGGTTTTTATTGTTCCCAAATGCGCAAACCAAACCGACTGAGATAAATGGGAATATTTTTGAAGAGGGGATTGGCACTTTCAATGTCGCGAACAAGGGCGCGTTTGACAGAGGAGCGGTTGTCACACAATAAGGTGAGTGATCCGCCTTCACCCCCGGCGCCATTGACTTTCCAGCCGATGGCCCCGTGTGTTTTGGCAATGTTGATGATGGTTTGCGCATCTGCGCTGATGAGATAGGGGTTGAGGTTGCCCTGTGCATCGGTGTTTTCAATCATGGCCTGGCCCAGTGCCTTAAAGTTGCCCGAATAGATGGCATCGCGCGATTTGGGGGCTGTGCTGCGAAGGGCAGTGAGTTTTGGGTTTTCGGGGCCTGCGTCTTCCAGTTCGCGAATGACGCGTTCATGCACATTGGATGAACTGTGGGATTTGCCCAAATAGATTAAAACGAGGCGGCGTTCGAGTTCCCACCAGATGGTGTTGGATACATAAAGTTGTGAGACGGAAGCCCGTGGATAATCGAACATGTCGATGTAGTTGATGCCACCATAAGCCGAACACAATTGATCCTGAATACCGCATTGTTGCCCCAGCATGTCGGTTTCTACTGATTGGGCCACATAGGCCACTTCGTGCGGGGTGAGCTGGCCGGGCGTGAGGCGATCAAGGGCACCGATGAGGGCTACTGTGACGGCAGCGGATGTGCCGGTGGAACCACCTGCGGGGGCTTCTGAAAAAAGCGTGACCTGCACGGCCAAATCGTCGGGTACACCCATGCGTTCAATGGCGGCTTCGAGCAAGGGGTGGCGGTTCCAACCGAGGTTTTCGGGTTGTAACACATAACGCTCGCCATAATTTTCGGCAAACAACACAATGCGGTCGTCGCGATCTGATCGGTGAAAAACTTCAATTTGCACTTCGGCATAGGGATAAACACCAATGTTGAAGATCTGCCCGTATTTGGCAAACCATGTGTCTGTCCAGCCGCCGTTGTCGCAAATGCGAATGGGGGCCACGCTGTTGATGATGCGTATGGGGGCAAGAGGGGGCATACCGGAGGTTATTCCATCACATCTTCGGGGGTTTGGGTGATAAGGGTGCCAAAATCTTCGCCTTCGATAATGCGGCGCATGGATCCTTTTTGTTCAAAGTCAAAAACGTGAATGGGCAAATGGTGATCGCGGGCAAGCAAAACGCCTGTTTGATCCAGTGCCCCCAAATTTTCGCGCACAACAGTGTTGTAATTGATCAGTTGGTAGCGTTTGGCGTTTGGGTTTTTGTTCGGGTCATCGGTATAAATGCCGTTGGTGTGGTTTTTGGCAAACAAAATGGCATCGGCCTGTACTTCAAGGGCGCGTTGCACGCCCGGATAATCGGTGGTGACATAGGGGTTGCCAATGCCACCGCCAAAAATGACGATGTATCCTTTTTCAAGATGCCTCCGGGCAACCAGGCGAATAAAGGGTTCGGCCACCGCATTGATGGGAATGGCGGTCATGACGCGCACTTCCACTTTGCTTTTGGCATTGAGTACGCCGCGCAACATCAGACCGTTGATGATGGTGCCCAGCATGCCAATGTTGTCGGCTTCGGCCCGGTCAATGCCCCATTGGGCACCCAGGCTTCCGCGCAGAATATTGCCGCCACCAATGACAATGCCAATTTGAACACCGCGTTGGTGGATATCGAGAATTTCATCGGCAATATGTTCCAGTGAGTCGGGATCGAACCCGGAATCGCGAGGCCCCGAAATGGCCCCACCGCTGAGTTTGAGAATAACGCGTTTGTAGCGCATAGATTTGGCTCCAATAGGCAATGGACAATGAGCAGGGAATGTATTGATTTATCGTTTGTTGATAATGGATGGTGGATCAATAAAAGATCGCAGGGCTTAATATAGCCTGTAACCAGTTGGTGTCAACGAAATTCAATTTGTGGTTCAGTGGGCTGTAATTTGAGTTGACTTTTGTGCCGTTTTCAACAATTTCTATGAATGTGAATACCCCTTTGAAGGAGGATGAATGGCGGAAGCACCGTTACACTCAAAAGACCCGTATGTGGATGCAGATGTTTTACCTGCGGGTGTTACCCGACGGGCGGTGGTTTTTGGTGCGTTTGTTTCTGTGCTGGTGAATCTGTTGCCAGCCTATTCGGCTTATATTGTGCATTCCTCGCGCATGGTATTTGCGCATTTGCCCATGGCCACCATGGTCATTTTTACGCTGGTGGCCTGGCCGTTGAATATGGTTTTGCGCAGATTGAATCCCGCCTATGCGCTGCATCGGGGCGAGATGGTGGTGGTGTTTTGTATGGGGTGGATCAGCGCAGCCGTTCCTGAGGCCAATTTTATGGGGCTGTTTATTGGAGCCATTGCCGCGCCTTATTATTATGCATCAGCAGAGAATCGGTGGGGAGATTATTTGCTCGATTATTTGCCCCGGTGGGCCGTGCCCACCAATAATGCCAATCAGATGACATGGTTTTTTGAAGGCAAACCGCCTGGAACAGCCATTCCGTGGGAAGCATGGGTGGGGCCATTATTCTGGTGGGGAACCTTTTTAATTGCCCTGGCGCTGGTCAGCGTATCCATTGTGGCGGTGCTGCGCAAACAATGGGTGGAGCGCGAACGGCTGCCTTTCCCATTGTCGGAAGCGCCATTGGCAATGACGGAAGAAAATGCAACCGGGCAATACGCGATATTGCATAATCGGTTGTTCTGGGTGGGCATAAGCATTCCGTTGTTTATGATTCTCTGGAATGTGGCAGGATATTTTTACCATTTGTTGCCGCCAATCGAAATTATGGGCAATACCAACCGGATTGATCTGGGGCGCGGGTTTCCGTCTATTTCGGTGAAGGTCAATTTTTTTGTGATCGGGTTTACCTTTTTTACCAATCTGGACATTTTGTTTAGCCTGTGGTTTTTTTATTTGTTGGGGGTTTTGCAAACGGGCATTTTTGATCGTGTTGGTTATACCATTGGTGCATCTGATATCTGGGGATCACTTGGGGGAGATGCCTTGGGATGGCAGGCAGCAGGGGCTTTTTTTGCCTTTGCGTTTGTTGGGTTGTGGATGGGGCGCGAACATCTCAAACAGGTGTGGCGCAAGGCTCTGTACAATGATCCAAAGGTAGATGATCAAAACGAATTGATTTCCTATCGCACAGCCCTTGTTGCCGGGGTGGTTGGGGCCATTTATCTGTTTTTGTGGTTGTGCCATTCCGGCATGGCCCCCGTTGTTGCCGGGGTGTTTTTGTTTGCCTTGCTGGTGATGACGGTGGGGGTGAGTCGCATTGTGGCCGAGTCTGGATTGGTCTATGCGCGCATGCCCATTACGCCGCAAAGTGTGACGTTTTATACCTTAGGGGTTGATAAAATGGATTTTGGCAGTGCCATGTCATTGGGGCTGTCTTATAGCACGTTTGGTTTGGGCAATACGTTTGGGGCTTCTACACTGGCGCATATTGCAAAATTGGGGGCTGATTTGAAATTGCGCACGCGAACCCTGTTTGGGGTAACGGTTTTTACGCTGGTGCTGTCGTTGCTGGTGTCGGCCTATTTTACGCTGTATCTGGGTTATGCTCACGGCGCTTACAATTTTAATGTGTACACCTTCAACAGCGGCAATCAGGTGGTGTATGATACGGTGGTTCAAAAGTTGCAAGCGCCGTTTGGTCCCAGTTGGGATCGGTTTATGTTTTTTGGCATTGGGGCGGTGCTGGTCGGAGTGTGCAGTTTTTTGCGGTATCGCTTTTTGTGGTGGCCATTGAGCCCAATTGGTTTAACGGTGTTTCCAACAAGCGTGGTGAGCTGGCAGGTGTTTTCAATTTTTATAGCCTGGTTGGCGAAGTTTGCGGTGTTAAAAATTGGGGGCATTCAGTTGTATCGCCGTGCCTGTCCCCTTTTCTGGGGATTGTTGCTGGGTTATGTAACGGGTATTGGTTTTGTGTTTATTGTGGATGTATTTTTCTTTATGGGGCAGGGGCATTTGATTCATCTTTGGTAGGTGCGACCCATCGGGCCGCTTGAACATGGAGGATATATGGCAAAAAAAGTACTTGTTACAGGGGTTTATGGATTAATTGCAGGGGCCGTGTATAACCATTTTGCCGGGCAACCAGAGCGATATGACGTTTATGGTTCGGCCCGGCGTCGCGCGTCGTCTGATCGCGTGGCCAAGGGCACAGTGATCGATGTGCCCGACGATCGGTTTTTTCTGGTGGATATGGCCGATATGGCTGCGGTGCAAAAATCATTTGAAGGCATGGATGTCGTGGTGCATCTGGCGGCAAATCCCAATCCGAATGCCAGTTGGACCGATATTTTAAACAGCAATATGATTGGGGCTTACAATGCTTTTGAAGCATGCAAACAAATGGGTGTGCCGCGCATTGTGTATGCCAGTTCCATTATGGCCACATGGGGCTATCAACAGTATGTGGAGCCTTATAAATTGATTCGGGAAGGGCGATTTGATGAGGTGCCCAAAAATTTTCCAAAAGTGAAACACACCGATCAACCCCGTCCAACCGAGCCGTATTCGGCAAGCAAGGTGTGGGGCGAAGCGCTGGCGCGCACTTATGCCGATGTGCATGGGCTGTCGTGTTTGTGCATGCGCATTGGGTGGGTAAATGCACAGGATGCCCCAGGCACGTTGCAAAGCGGCGCTTTCTGGTGCAGCCAGCGCGATATTGTGCAGTTGACCGAGCGATGTGTCAATGCACCTGCGCATGTGCAGTTTGACATTTTTTATGGTCTGTCCGAATGCCAGTATCGCTGGGCCGATATTGACCATGCCAGAGAAGTATTGGGATATGTACCCCAAGATCGAGCTGAGGATCGCCTGTAGAGTTTTAAGAGCGTGAGTGTTTTTTTAATTTTACCGATGAGCGCGAATGGCCATTCAAAAAATATTAATCACTGGTGTTAACGGGTTGATCGGCAGTCTGGTTTATGAACGCCTTTCTGCCTTGACCGATGTTTATGATGTTTATGGCGCAGATCGTTCGACCAAACATTCAGATCGGGTGTCGGATGTGTCGGCTCACAAGGTGCCGGCGGGTCGCTTTTTTGAAGTGGATTTGGCCGATAGGATGCGTGTACAAACAATCTGTGAGGGCATGCACATGGTTGTGCATCTGGCAGCCAATCCCGATCCGGGGGCATCGTGGGACAGTTTGTTGCACAACAATATTGAAGCCACCTATCATGTGTTTGAAGCATGTCGCCTATCCGGGGTTCAGCGCGTGGTTTATGCCAGTTCCGGGCAGGCCATTTTGGGATATCGCCACCAGGAACCCTATAAAGGGGTTGCCGAAGGATATTGTCCTGACAGGCCGCTTCCACAGGTGACCTATGATATGCCCACAAAACCGATTAATGTTTATGGGTGTACCAAGATATGGGGTGAAGCGCTTGCCCGCACATACGCTGATGCTCATGGATTGTCGTGTTTGTGCATTCGTTTTGGTTGGGTCCTTGCCAAAGATGCCCTGCCTTATCCGAACCAGCGTGATGTGTGGTGCAGTGGTCGCGATGCGGTGCAAATGGTTGAGCGGTGTTTGGCCGCACCCGATTTTTTGCGGTATGACATTTTTCAAGCGTTTTCCAAAAGCCCGTATTTGTGGAAAGATATCAGCCATGCCCAGGCGGTTTTGGGATATGATCCTCAAGATGATGTGATACAATTTGAAACCAAAAAACAGGAGCCTTATTGATGGCCAAAAAAGTGATGATTACAGGTGTGTACGGGTTAATCGCAGGTGCCATTTACAAACATCTCGTGAAAACTCCCGATCAATATGATGTGTATGGGCTGGCGCGTCGCCGACAGGATTCTGATCGGGTGGCCGAAGGTGAAGGGGTGGATGTTCCGGCAGAGAAGTTTGTGCTGTCTGATTTGACAGATATGGACGTGTTGGTCAAGGTATTTAAAGGCATCGATGTGGTGGTTCACATGGCGGCTGACCCAAGCGGTCAGGGCGGGTGGGAGAGCGTGTTGAAGAGCAATATCATGGGGGCTTACAACACTTTTGAGGCATGCCGTTTGGCTGGGGTGCCGCGCATTGTTTATGCCAGTTCTATTCAGGCGTCTTCGGGCTATCGGCAAGAAGAGCCCTATAAGTCTTTTGCCGATGGCAAAAGCGATGTGTACAATCGGCCTGTTGTGACGCATACGATGCCCACGCGCCCGATGAACATTTATGCCTCAAGCAAAGTGTGGGGCGAAGGGCTGGCGCGCATTTATTCCGATGCTCATGGGATGTCGTGTTTGTGCATTCGCATTGGCTGGGTGGTCAAAGAAGACAAACCCCGGCCTCACGGGGCAAGCATCTGGTGCAGCCAGCGCGATATTGTGGCGATTAACGAGTGTTGTGTCAATGCCCCGGTTGATTTGAAGTACGATATTTTTTACGGGATGTCCAACAACAAATACCTCTGGGTCGATATTGACCATGCCCGCCAGGCCATTGGGTATGTGCCACAAGATTGTGCCGAAGATCGGATGTAATGAATTAAAATTGATGCAAATTAACCAGATTGAATTGTTATAGATGATACTGCGCATGATTTTGCCCATTGTGATCGACTTCACCCCTATGAAGAAATCTCGAAAATTGAAATGGCAACACAGGATTACAATGAAGCCCTTACCGTTGCTATGGATGATCTGATCACCAATTGGCGTGTCTATCGGCGGAGGTATGAAGAGTGGCTCAGATAGGAATGAACACTCCCCAGGATGTTGTGGAGCGCAATCTTGCATTAACCTCAGAAATTATGCGGTATTTGCTCAATCAGCCTCATGTATTTGGCGTACTGCCTGATAAGTTTGAGTTGATCATTCTCCCAGAAGATGACCCGGAAATGAGGTTATATAATCTGGAATTGCTCGATCACTATGGAAGTGAAGGGAAGCCCATTGTATTTGCGCGTATTAGGGCGCACCAGTTGGATGATTTGGAACAGCAGAAACCGAGTATTTTCATTCCTGTAGCTGTATAGAGCAATCGCGTCATAGTTTCAGATACTCCATTCCCGCCATGTGATCTATTTGGCGGGAATTTCTTTAAAGGCCCAACAAGCAATATTTTTTTGCGGAAGAACCGCTGGATGTTGGGCTTGTTTCTGAGGATAAGTTGCCTATATTTTGGTATCCGTGTTTCTTCATATCTGGTGCAAGGAACGCGTTTTTTTACTGGAATATTGGGGGAGTTATGGCCAATGTGTTGCAACAAAAGGTGGCGGATATTTTGACATTTATTCAGGATCGGTTGTATTTCAATCGGGCCGATCTTGAGGTGAAGGGAAAAAAACACAATGCCGCATTGTTGCTGAGTGTGTTGACAGGATTGGTGCGCGGCAAAGCGCTTATTGTCGGAGAACCGGGGCTTGGCAAAACAACATCGGCCGAATACATTGGCGCTCTGTTATATCAGATGCCGCTGGGCATAATCTGGGAAGGTGAAGTGAGCGGGCACCCCGAACAGACCGAAGAAAAAATTGTGGGACGGCCCAACCTGGGGGCTTTAAATCGCGGAGAAGAAGTGGTGGTGTGGTCGGCTTTTTCGATGTTGCCCGTGAAAGTGGTGGATGAAATTAATCGATTGCCCGAAACCAAACAGAGTCTGATTTTAAACGGGGTAGATCGCGGCAACTGGAGTTATTTGAATCAGCTTCAAATCAACGATGAATACTGTCTGTTTGCCACAGCCAATTATCAAGATCGCGGAACCAATACCATTGTGGTGCCTTTGCTGGATCGGTTTGACGTGATGGTCGAATCAAAATATCCGGGGCCGAATTTGTCATGGATGATTGGCACCGAGGTTTCATCGGGGCATTTGTTGCGTGATCTGGCGCGGGAACGCGAGTTGCAAGCCTGTTTGAGCAAACCCGATGCTCGAAGTGACATGGATGCCATTTGTGCTTCTTATGGGGAGGGTGTGACCGAGCGGTTGGGGGTTTGCACCTTGGGGCGATTGGAGCGCGAGGCCATTGTGAAGGAGATGAGTGTTTTGCGGTTTGACGCCGATGCCAGTGCTTTTGTGCGCACCTTTTTGGCAGAATTGTCGTTTTGTTGCAAATATGGACAGAAGCGCACCAATGAAGTGTGTGGCGAAGGCTGTCATTATACCGGGTATTTGTGTTATGCGGTGCAGGCCTGTCCGTCGAATCGGTTGCCGATGTCGATCAGGCGATATGCCCAGGCATTGGCCTGGTTATTGGGTGATGGCGAAGTCGATCTGGAACATGTGAAAACGGTGTTGCCTTATACATGTGCACACCGCATTTTGTGGCGCGATGACGATGTTGCCGATGAACCGCGTGGAGATGCCCTGCCCATTTATCGGGCACGCGAGGCCGTGCGGCAGGTGTTTCGCCGTTATGCCGAACAGAGCGACCGCATTCGCACGGCCCTGACCACAGCCAATCGCATTTTAAAAGGCGAAAAAACCGAGCCTGTTCAGGGCGAACATCCCATTTATATCGAAATTATGCGCGATCTGGGCAAAGAACCGGTTCGGCCTGTGTTGTCTTAGGGAGTGGTTCATGAACAAAAATGCTTTTGAAGAGTTTAATACTGACGGGGTTTCTCAATCGGTGTTGAATCCAGAACCTCCTCAGAAATTCATTATGGGTTTAATGACAGCTTCGCGCAATCCGTTTTCCGAGTTTGGCGATTTGTCGGATCAAACCACCATACCCCTTGATGCCATTTTATCGGCACATGCCTCTGCCATGGATCGCCTGACTGAAGCATATAAACAACTGATTGCCGAGTGTTTGGGCGAAGGGGTTTGGCAACCCAACCGCGATGCAATTATACACACCTACGAGGTGGCCTGTCGTTTGGTGGTTGCGCTGGAGTGGACGATAGCCGATGTGGAAGTTTTTTGCGTCCATGCCCTGCAAAGCGACGATCCGGCATTTCTGGTGCGCGACCCTCTGTGTTTGTTTTTGTCGGCATTTTTCAATGCCTCATCAAATGATAATTTCAAGCTGGATTTGACCGGGCAAAACTTGCGATTGCCATTGATGGGTTATCGGTTGCGCGCGGGTTTAAAGTTGACGGTGATCGGCAATTTGGGCGATCTGACGGGCCTTTCGTTAGAAGGTGGGCATCTTTATGTGGTGGGCAGTGTGCGCAGTCATCTGGGGGCTGGCATGAAGTCAGGTCGCATTGATGTTTCAGAAGATGCCGGGCGGTTTGTAGGCGAACAGAT
>CAXNEV010000044.1:0-13509 GCA_964200925.1 Candidatus Latescibacterota bacterium
TATGTATTTTTCATGGGAAGGCCAGGCCAATACCGGGGCATTTGTTCAAGAACCCATCACGATCACGCTCTATGCTCAGGATTCTGCGGGGCATTCTTTATCTGCACCCGCACAATGGCAAGGGGGCATCCGGTTTATCCCCGCACAAAACATCTTTCCCACAACCTCCTTATCCCTGAAGGAATCGCAAACCTGGGGACTGGATACCCGAACAAAAACCGAACCGGAGGGTCGAAGTTTTCACTTCAACCGCATTCCGGCAGGGGTGCGGTTGCCATTTGCCCGTGTGCAGGATCTGGCGCTTTCCAATTTGCAAGTGCAGGGTTATATTCAAACCACCATGGCTTTGCTACGCGATGCTGGCGGGTTGCTCATTGGCCTTGAAGACGTGAAGGGGTTTCGCAGTGAACATCTTCTTGAAGCCTATTTACAGCCTCAAATTGAGATGGGCCGGATGCAGGAGCTCCGGATTCCTTTTGCCGATTTTTCAAAGCAGGGTATTCGATACAATGCACAAGGCATCCCCGAATGGCAACCCCTCGATTTTCGCCATATTGCCGCGATTACATTCACAGCCACTTCTTCTTTGAATGCTTTGCAAATACATCAGATAGATATTGTCAAAATACGCCCTTTGTGACTTTTTGCTTTCAGCCCGCCCGTTTAATTACTGGATGCAATATGAACCGCATGTCATTTCTATTTTTTTGTTTTTTTGTGGGTTTTTCTGCTGGCCCCTTGTGCGCCCAATATAGACAAGACGATTCGCAATCTTCTCAAACCGAATCGCAGTCTGTTTGGCGCAAACTTTTTTCCGGTTTTAATGGCAATATGGCTTTCTCCATGCCATTACGACGCAGCAACCCACAGCAACGGCCTGGTTTGGTTAGCCAGGGTGAAGAAGCCCTGGTTCCTTCCATTCTGGCCACATTAAATTATGCCCCAAAATCGTACTGGTTTTTTACCACGACGTTTTATGCTTATTTTCCAGACAAAAATCAAGCACCTTGGGATCCCGATTTTTCGTATCGCTTTGGTTATGAAGATTGGCACCCTTTTACTTTGAGTTTGACCTATGCCAACTACGAGGGAAACCGATTGTTTCCCAGTGGCAACAAAGATGAAAAGTTTACCCGTATTAGCGAAGGAACTTTGGATCTGGGTTGGAAATTTGCGCTGCCAACAGCTTGGGAACATCCTCTCAAAATTCATGAGACCAGCAGTTTAGGGCTTCGCGTGGATTATTATTTTACGCCGCGTTATGAAGATCAACCCAGTAATACACAGAAAAGCAGCAAACAAGCTTTTGGATTCACGGCCAGATATGCCATTTACAAATGGTGGTTTGTGATGGTAACAGCCAAATATTATCCCAAAAGCAGTCAACAACAAACTTGGGATCCGGATTTTATTTATGAATTTGGATATTTTGACTGGCATCCAGGCACATTTGCCTTGCGCTACAGCAATTATTCAGGTACTCGGTATCCGTGGCGTACACAGATTTCCGATACAGGCACTATAAGAGATGGCACCTTATCTTTGTCCTGGTCATGGGCTTTTTGACGTGCTCCAAACAACAAAAAGCGGTTTGCGAGTTGACATCGCAAACCGCTTTTCTATGTACATCTGTTTGTGTAATTTTCAACCTTGAGCCCATATTTCCCGAATGCGTTGGGCGGCTAATGGCATTTCAGTGGCAAGATTTGCGAAACGTTTGTCGTTGTCTTCGATGGAAATGCGGCCATCATATCCCGTTTTTTTCAACGTTTGCAAAAAGAGGGTGTGGTTAAATGTGCGACCTTCTGTGGTGAGCACGGGGATGGATGGAACGGAAACGTGGATGTGTTTGAGCAACGGGGCATTTTCAATGATGTTTGCCCAGGGTTCGCCATCGACTTCCATGTGATACAGGTCGGCGAGCAAGGCGAGGTTGGGGTGGCCCACTTGCTGGACGAGGTCGGCCCCTTCGGCCACGGATGTGATGATGTTGCATTTGGTGGCAGTAAGGGGTTCAATGACCAGTGTGATGTCAAACTGGGATGCGATATCAGCGGCCATCGCGCAGAAAAAACCGAGTTGTTCAAAAGCGCGAAAACGCGAAAATCCAGAAGGAACATTGCGCGCGCCGCCGCTGCCAAAAACGATGAGACGACCGCCGAGGTTTGCGGCGCGACGCACGGCTGTTTCCACATGGCGCATGAGCGCCTGGGTATTGACTGTATCGCCTGTGATTTTGAGGTCACTGGGAATGAAAATGTTGAACACTTCGGGTTTGAGGGCGAGGTTTTGAAGGTGTTGATGAATGGGGGCAAAGTCGGCATCGGACAAATCGGTGCGCAAGACCGGCACACCGGGTTCGAGGTAGTCAAATCCGGTATTTATGATGGCCTCAAAACGGTCTTCACCACCACAGCATCCGAGTTTCATATGGTGTTCCTCAGTGCAAACAGATGCCGGGCATTTTCAAATTCGGGCAACGAGGTTTTGCCATTGAGAACCAGTTCGGATAAAATGCGCCCGGTGAGTGGGCCAAATTTGAAACCGTGCCCTGAAAACCCGGCTCCAATGACGATGTTTTTGTTGTCGGGATGGTGATCGAGGATGAAGTCTTCGGTTTTGGTATTGGTATAAAGACAGGTTTCCCAACTGACAAAACGTTCAACTTCCGGAACAAATTGTTCTGTCAGGAATGTGTGCAGATCATCAATGGCGGCCTGTGGCGTTTCGGTTGGCACGGCATCGGGGTCATCGTTGACATCGTGGGTGATGTGCCGGGCCAATTTGATGCCTTCACAGCCAAATTCGGGCAAGCCATAAAAACCCATATCGCCTTTGGCCATCAAATAACCCCATACCGGAAATACACCAACCTGGTATTGATCAGACGGCCCTTTGAGCTTAAAATATCCCACAGTTTGCCGGGCAACGGTTAAACGCGCCTGAAGCTGTGGAATGATCTGTGCGGCCCAGGGGCCTGCTGTGACAATTAAACGCTCGGTTTCAAAAGTGCCGTGAGAGGTTGTGATGCGAATGGGCGACCGCGACGGGTCAATTTCGAGCACCTGTGTGTTGGTGTGCAGGGCGATATTTTGGTTGTGCAACAATCGGGCGAGGGCTTGCATGGTTTTTTCTGCGGCAACAAGACCGGCTGTAAAATCGTGCAAAACGCCGGCTGTGTTGTTGAAGCGAAAAAGCGGAAACCGCTTTCTGGCTTCTGCGGGGGTAAGGGGCTCCACATGAACGCCGACTGTGGTAACGGCTTCGGCATAACGGTCGTATTTGCCGCCAGGGGGGCCAAAAAAACACCCCGGTGTGGGATAGATCAGATGTTGCCCGGCATCGCGTTCGAGTTGCGGCCATGCCTGGTTGTGCGCAATTTGCATGAGGCGCACATAATGTGCGTTGACATAGGCACTGCGCGTGATGCGAGAATAACTGTGCGAACTTCCCCGCGGGTGCCCCAGGTCAAAACGCTCAATCAGACCCAGCGATTTGATGCCGCATTTGGCCAGGTGATAACAGGCGGAAAGGCCATTGATGCCACCGCCAATAACAAGGGTGTTGTATGACATAAAGGTCTCTGCCGTGAAAAGTCAGTGCGGAAGATTCAGTGGCCAAAAACATCTTATGGCAGGCAAAAACTGACAACCAACTCCTGACTGCTGGATTGGACTGACAACCGGGTTATGTGCTTTAAAACGCCTGCAATATAGTCAAACGGAGTGGCTGCATCCAGTTAGAAATTACACCAGGGTGTTGTTTGGGTGTGACAATGCTGCCATTTTGGCGGATTTTAATCGAAAAAAATTACTTTTAAATTTTTATATAAAAATAAAAACTTTTTAAAACAATATGTTAGCGTATTCGATGGCCTGCGGTACAGTTGTTGCTAAATTTGTTAAACAAATTTCATTATTCTATGGTTATTCACGAGGATTCGGTCTGCTGTCCTATTTTTCCGGGCAAAATATGTGGCCCGAATGTTCGTCGATTTATAGTGAGGAGTGTGTTATGACCGAAGACAAACCGTTGACGAGCGTCAATGCGATCGAGACCTATCATTTTCCACCCGAACTGCCCATGCTGACCAGTTCGGAAGTGGTGATTTATCCATTAATGGCTGCCCCCTTGTTGTTGGAAGATGACCGAGCCATTCGCGCGGTTGATGCGGCTGTTAATGCCGGTCATAAAGTTGTGGCTGTGTTTGGGAAAAAGCCTCACGATGCCAGTCAAACCCCAGAGGTGGTTCGCGCTGAGGATTTATATCCTGTTGGCACGGCTGTTTATATTGCGCGGTTGGCCCGGTTGCCCGATGGGCGCATGCAGGTGCTGGCGCAGGGCATGGCTCGCATTGGTTTAAAAGAGGTGTTGCAATCGCGCCCTTATCCTTTGGCACGCATTGAAAAGCTGGTTACGGTGGTTGAAAAAAACACCGAAACAGAAGCAATGACTCGAAATGTATTTGGACAGTTCAAACGAGCCGTTCATCTGGCACCGCATGTGCCCAAGGAGGTCAATGCGGCTTTAGACGCGTTGCCCGAGTTGGAGCACAAAGCCGATTTTATTGCGTCTCAGCTCAACATAGGTTTTGAAGAACAACAAAAGATTTTGGCCGAATTGCGGTTGCTTGGTCGGTTTGAAATTTTAAATAAGCATCTGAATCGCGAAGTTGAAATTTTGGAATTGAGCCAAAAGATCCATTCAAAAGCTGCCGGTTCGATGGAAGAAGCGCAGCGCGAATACTTTTTGCGCCAGCAACTCAAGGCCATTCAGCAAGAATTGGGCGAAGGTGGCGATGTGGCGGCTGAAATTGAAGAATTGCGCGAAAAGATTGCGGCGGCAGGCATGTCCGAAGAAGCTCAAAAAGAGTCCGAGCGCGAACTTAAACGCATGCAGCGCATGACCGAGGCATCGGCTGAGTATTCGGTGGTGCGCACATATCTGGACTGGATGGTGGATTTGCCGTGGCGTAAAAAGACAGCCGACAGTTTGGAGGTCAAAGAAGCCGAACATATCCTGAATGCCGATCACTATGGATTGGAAAAACCCAAAGAGCGCATTCTGGAGTATTTGTCGGTGCGCCGGTTAAAAAACACCATGCGCGGGCCCATTTTGTTGCTGGTTGGGCCACCGGGCACGGGCAAAACATCGCTGGGCCAGTCGGTGGCGCGAGCGCTTGGCCGAAAGTTTGCGCGCATTTCTTTGGGCGGGGTGCGCGATGAGTCGGAAATTCGCGGGCATCGGCGCACATACGTGGGGGCTTTGCCAGGGCGCATCATTCAGGGGCTGCGCCGGGCGGGCACCAAAAACCCCGTGATGATGCTGGATGAAATTGACAAATTGGGCGCTGATTTTCGCGGTGATCCTTCGGCGGCTTTATTGGAAGTGCTCGACCCGGAACAGAACAACAGTTTTGTGGATCACTATATCGACGTGGCTTTTGATTTGTCAGAAGTGTTGTTTATTGCAACGGCCAATACGTTGCATACCATTCCGCCAGCGTTGATGGATCGCATGGAAGTGCTGGAAGTGCCGGGTTATACCGAGGCTGAAAAAATAGAAATTGCCCGGCGTTATCTGGTCAAACGACAAATGGCCGAACATGGATTAACGCAAAAACTTGTATCGTTTGACAAGGCCGCTTTGCAGGAATTGGTTCAGTATTATACCCGCGAGGCCGGGCTGCGAAACTTAGAACGCGAGATTGCCACAATCAGCCGCAAGGTGGCACGAAAGTTTGCACAGGGCCGCAAGCGCCGGGTGCGCATCCAGTCAAAGGATGTGGCCGAGTATCTCGGGCCGCGCCGATTTCGGCATGAGGTGGCAGAAGAATCTCACGAAGTGGGGGTTGCTGCTGGATTGGCATGGACACCGGTAGGAGGCGATGTGCTGTTTGTAGAAGGCACCATGATGCCGGGCACAGGCGGGTTGCATTTGACCGGGCAGGTGGGTGATGTGATGAAAGAATCGGCACAGGCTGCCCTGACCTACATTCGGTCGTGCTGGGCCAGTTTGGGATTGACAGAAAATTTCAATCAGGAAAAAGATGTGCACATTCACGTGCCCGCAGGTGCCATTCCAAAAGATGGGCCTTCGGCAGGAATTACAATGGCGACTGTGCTGGCATCGGTGTTTACAAACCGACCCATTCGCAAAGATGTGGCCATGACCGGGGAGATCACTTTGCGCGGCAAGGTGCTGCCCATTGGCGGGGTGCGCGATAAGGTTTTGGCTGCGCATCGGGCCGGTGCCAGAACGGTGATTTTGCCAGAGGAAAATCGCAAGGATGTGAGCGAAATTCCCGATTCGGTGCGCAAAGGATTAAAGCTGGTATTCGTTTCGCATATGGATGAAGTGCTCGATACGGCCCTTTTAAAACGCGCCCGCCGATCTCAAACCATGAAACCCGATGCACCCGTGGTCAGTGCGAATTGACTTGTGTATGATACAAAAACAAAAGGCCAGAGCAGTCGCTCTGGCCTTTTGTTTTAGAATTTGGGTTGTAACCCCGCTTGTTTGCAAAGTTCATTCGCGGTAATTCGGTCAATGGCGCGGTGTCTTTTTACAGGAACAGTTTTGTTGCCGTTTGTATAAATGGAATGATTGCCGCCTTCTCTCAATAAGTAGAAACCATGTTGTTCAAAATAGCGGATGATGTCCCGGCGTCTGACAGACATCTCATACCTCTGCGGGGATTTGATCTATAATGCTTTGAGGTAAAGGGATAGGTTTGTTGAGTTCGCGGTAGGCCAGGATCATTTCATGCAAGGCATCTTGAAGCAGCGTACGGCATTCTTCTATTGTGGCCCCTTCGGTGACTACTTCTGGCCAGTCTAATAGTTGCCCCATATAACCTGCCGGAATGGGTGTATAAAGGGCATTGTATTTTTTCATGGCTTTAGCCTGTTGAATGGCCTATAAACGAAACCCCAGGCCAACTTGATTATGAGATGCGTTTTTGAACGTGGGGTTGAATGTCGCTGTATTCGGGAAAACGCTTTTCCTTGAGTTTGGAATAGACGAGTTCGCCGTCGATGGTCACTTCAAAGCGCCCGCCGCTGGATGGGTAGAGCGTAAGGGCTTCGATTTTTTGTTTGAACTCGTTGATGAGCTTGTCCGTCAGACTGACGGCCTGTTTTTCATAACCTCAAGCTGCGCAGTATGTGATTTCAATTTTGGGCATCAAAACCTCCTGTGTTTTGAGACGGTGAGATACAGGGTGATGGTTGTGTGTTTATCCCTTTTTTCTTTTTAATAGTAATCCAATTTTCTTTTCTGTCAACCGGTATTGTTGGATTGATCTGTGAGTTTATATGCTGAAAATAATGGAAGATAGACGGATGGGCAATCTGCAAAACAGGTTTTCTGCTTGACGGGTGTGAATGGGCGATTTAGATTGTTTGAATCTTTCGCTTAATATATTGAAAAACAAAAAAGATGGAGAAGGAAATGGCCGGTGAAAAACAGGTGTATGAGACGCTGATTCAGCATTTGACAGAGACGGCGGTTTTAGGGTCGTGTTTGGGGGTTCTGGGATGGGATGAACGCACGTATATGCCCAAAGGCGGTGCGGCTCATCGCGGCGATCAGTTGGCCCTGTTATCGGGCATGGTTCACGAGCGCATCACAGATGTGCGCATTGGCGATTGGTTGTCTAAAATAGAAGGCAGTGCGCTGGTATCTGACCGCTTGTCTGTAGAAGCGGTGAATGTGCGGGAAATGCGGCGCGTTTATGACCGGGCGACCAAAATTCCCAAAACGCTTGTTGAAGAAATGGCGCGGCTTATGCCTGTGGCACAACAGGTGTGGACAGAAGCCCGCAAAAAATCGGATTTTGCGCTGTTTCAGCCCCAACTGGAAAAGGTGTTGCATTTAAAACAGCAGGAAGCCGCGGCGCTCCACACGGGTGCAACAGCTTATGACACGTTGCTCGACGAATATGAACCGGGGGAAACAACCGAAAATTTGGCGCGTGTGTTTTCACATTTGCGCCAGGCGCTGGTGCCTCTGGTGCGCGCCATTGCAGAGTCGGGCAAAAAGCCCAATCTGGAGGTGCTCCAACGCGATTATCCGGTGCATCTTCAGGCCGAGTTTGGCAAACAGGCGGCCGCCCAGATTGGGTTCAACTTTGATCATGGGCGTTTGGATGAAACAACCCATCCGTTTTGCAGTGGCCTGGGGCCTTGTGATACGCGACTAACCACGCGGTATGACCGCAATTTTTTCCCGATGGCCTTTTTTGGCATCTTGCACGAAGCCGGGCATGGCATTTACGATCAGGGATTGCCCACAGAACACTTTGGCACACCTATGGGTGAGGCGATTTCACTGGGCATTCATGAGTCCCAGTCGCGCATGTGGGAAAATTTTGTCGGGCGCAGTCGGTCTTTCTGGACCTATTTTTTCCCAAAGGCAAAAACAGCCTTTTCCGAAGCCCTATCCGGTGTCACGGCAGATGATTTTTATTTTGCGATCAACACTGTGGCCCCGTCATTCATTCGGGTTGAAGCCGATGAAGTAACCTATAATTTGCACATTCTGTTGCGTTTTGAAATGGAACAGGCGCTGGTGAATGGCGGTTTAAAAGTTGCCGATGTACCCGGTGCCTGGAATGAGACCTTTCAGAAATATTTTGGTTTGACACCTCCCGACGATGCGCATGGCTGCTTGCAAGACATTCATTGGAGTGGCGGCGGAATAGGTTATTTTCCCACCTATACATTGGGCAATTTGTATGGGGCGCAGTTTTTTGAACAGGCCCGCAACGATGTGGGCGATCTGGATGCCCAATTTGCACAGGGCGATTTTGCGCCGTTAAAAAATTGGTTGTTTGAAAAAATTTATCGACAAGGCCAGCGTTACCATGCCGGCGAGCTGGTTGAAGTGGTGACGGGAAAACCCTTGAGCCATGAACCGCTGGTGCGACATTTAAAGGCGAAGTTTGGGGCACTATACGGCGTTTGATCGTTTTGGCTCCCGCGTTTATGAACCCGATCCCGGTTATTTTGGATACCGATCCCGGTGTGGACGATGCGCTGGCCTTGATGCTGGCTTTGCGCTCTCCTGAACTGGATGTTTTGGGCATTTGTACGGTCAGTGGCAATGTGCCTGTTGCTGTGGGTACATGCAATGCACTCAAAGTGCTGGGGTTGTTGAAACGCCTAAATGTGCCGGTGTATCAGGGAGCCGACAAACCATTAAAACGCGATCCGGTTTATGCCACAGCAGTACATGGGGAGGATGGTTTGGGGGGGGCAGTTTTGCCCAATCCAGAGATAAAGGCAACAGATGGCGCGGTCGATTTTTTGATCGAGACGATATCTGCCCGACCGCACGAAATCACGCTTATTGCGGTGGGACCGCTTACAAACCTGGCTTTGGCCGAGCAACACATGCCCGGCATTTTAAAAAAAACAAAGCGCATTATTGTCATGGGTGGGGCCATTTCTGAACCGGGCAATGTGACTCCCACTGCCGAGTTCAATTTTTTTGCCGATCCACATGCTGCGCAAATAGTTGTTCGTTCCGGGGCTGTCCTCATACTGGTTCCGCTGGATGTCACGCATCGGGTGGGATTGACGGAACCGGTGATTGACAATCGCATTTTACCTCTTGGCACACCTGAGGCGAAATTTGTGGTTGAAGCCACACAAAAGTTGCTGGCACTGGGCGAAAAATCGGGGCGGCATCGGGTGGTTTTTCTGCACGATCCCATGGCTGTTGCCATGGCCATTGATGCGGCCATGTTTCAAACGGTGATATTGCCGATAGATGTGGAAACAGAAGGGGTTTTAACGCTGGGGCAGGTGGTGGTTGATCGCCGTGCATGTGTGCTTGGCGGCAAACACAAAGGATATTCAACAGGGTGCGCAATGGGCGTGAATAAAGATGTGTTGTTGCATCTGTTTTTATCTCGAATACTGAACTTGACGGATGGATAGAATATGTTTGGGTCTTTTTCTGCCGATGTGATTATTGTTTTGATAGCCGCACTGGGCCTGTTTGCCGGTGTGTCTCGCATTCGCCACCAAAAATACACACACCTGGTGGAAATGGCCCCTGGTGTGGCTGTGTCGCTGGGCATTTTTGGCACGTTTGTGGGTGTGTATATCGGGCTGATCGATTTTGATGTCAACAACATCAGCGCGAGCATTCCGCAGTTGCTCGAAGGGCTGAAAACGGCATTTATGACCTCCATCTGGGGCATTGCCGTGTCCATTGGTCTGCGGTTTTTGTATGGGCATATGGACGATGCCGAAACAGTTGGGCGTGTGCGTGTGGATGATCCGGTGGTTTTGCTTCAGGGCATTCTGGACGGGATTGAAAAACTGAATGCTTCAACACAGCAGTTGACCCATACCATGATATCCTGTTTGCGCGGGCCGCAGGACGATTCGGTGATGTCACAATTTCAAAAGGTGCGCGAAGACATCCAGCAGTCGCGTGCGGCTATGGTGGGGGCTTTTGAAGGATTTACGCGGCAAATGGCCGAAACCGGCATTGATGTGCTGATCAAAGCTTTAGAAGAGGTGATTCGCGATTTTAATGCGCTGTTGGGCGAAATGGTGGGCAGTGCTTTTCAGGATTTGAGCGGGGCGATGGTGCGCCTGGTTGAATGGCAGGAAAATTACCGGCAAGATATGGATGTGATGCGCCAGCGCATGGATATTTTGTTGTCCCAAACGTCGTTGTCAACCGATGTGCTCGATCGCGCTTCTGCGGCCCTTTCTCAAGTGGAGGATAAATTGAGCCATGCAACCCGATCTCTGGCGGACTTGAGCGTGTATGCCGCTGATCTGGAAGCTCATGTGGAAGCGCTAAAAACCCAGAATATGCAATTGCAGGCCGGATTGGAAAGCATTCGGAGCTTGGGAGAATCGGCTCAACAGGTTATCCCGTCGGTTGAAAAACAGATGCAGGAAATGACCCAGACACTGGTGCAGGCAGCATCACAGAGCGCTGCACAACTGGCGCAAACCAATGCATCGATTGCCGAGTTTGTGACGGCAACCACAAAAGAATTAAAAACCGCCGGTGAGACCCAAACAAAAATGATGAAAGATGCACTGGCGGTGCTGGACAAAGGGCTGGAGACCGAATTGACCAAAGCGTTAAATTCGTTGGCGGGCAGTTTGGCGGCGCTGTCGGAACGATTTGTGCGCGATTATCAACCGCTGACCGAACGGTTGCGCGAAGTGGTGCGCCTGGCAGAGGTGGTGCATGACCGGAAAGCGTAAATTTTTATCGGAAGGTGAAAGTGAGTGGGTGCCGATTTCCGATCTGATGTCGGGCTTGATGATTATATTTATGTTTTTTGCTGTGAGTTATATGTACGATGTGCAGCAAAACCAGCAGCGTATTCACCGCATTGCGGTGGCGTATCGCGATTTGCAGACCGCGTTATACGAAGATTTGTTGCGCGAATTCAAAGATGATTTGCCTCGGTGGCGGGCAACCCTGGATCGCGAAACACTGTCGATCCGTTTTGGCGAACCCGAAGTGCTGTTCAGCGTGGGCAGCGCCAATGTTTCGCCGCGTTTTCAGGATATTTTGAGCGATTTTTTCCCGCGATATATTCGCATTATTGCTTCAGAGGCCTATCGCGACAATGTGGAAGAAATTCGCATTGAAGGACACACCTCATCGGAATGGTTGCAGAATGTGCAGGCAGATGAGGCGTATTTTTTCAACATGGAATTGTCGCAAAATCGCACCCGGTCTGTGCTGCATTATTGTTTGGGATTGCTGGATCATGAAGCTATCAGAGATTGGACACGCGTTCGCATTACAGCCAATGGGTTGTCGTCGAGCCGTCCTATTTTGACGATAGATGGGCAAGAAGATATGACCAATTCCCGACGGGTGGAATTTCGCACGCGCACCAATGCAGAAAAGAAGGTCGTGGAGATCATTCGCGAGATGGAAGGGAAATGATATGGATCTTCCCGATTACAGCCGGTGTGTGGAATTGAACAGATTGCATGTTGAAATGGGCATTAAATTCATCCCGTCGGTGCCACCCATTGCATACGATGAGATGACAGAGGTTAAAGCCGTGCGGAAATTATTGGACCCGGAAGATGCCGCTGTGGGATCGCGACTGCGCCGCGAAGCCGTGCCGGTGGATCGAGAGGATGTTGCTGGTTTGCCCAATGCGCCGCTTGTTTATCGCGGGCGATTGGTGTGTGTGTATGTGCGCGATCAGCACGATTCGGTGGCCTTTGCCGGACAGATACGCCGGTATGCGTATCACCTTTTTAATTGTCCGGCTTTGCAGCGCATGAAACCCTCTGTGTCCAAAGCGCTCCTGGTTACACAGCGAACAGACGGGTTATTTGAAGTTCACGATTTGTCGAGCGAGTTTCCCCGCAAAGCACAGGTTGTTTTGGGTTTGTGCCCGGATTGCCGCGAGATTTTGAAAGAACAGGGAAGGTTTGGGCATCCGTTTGATTTGCAGACGTATTTTGATGCACACGACAGGTATCAACCGCGCAAATTGCAAGAGATGGAAGCTGTTACAACACCCATTTCTTCAGATGCATTGGCCGATATGTATCGCAAGGTTTGCAACTATGTGTGTCAGGCCTGCGGGGTTGGTTGTTCGGTTGCTCCGCAACTGTTGCATTTGCATTTTGAAGACGGTGATCCCACACATACAGATCCGAGCAATTTGTATATGTTCTGTGTGGATTGCCATGCCCATCAACCTGGGCATGACCATATGAAGATTCAACCCATCGTACAGGCCGATATCGAAGGTGTGCAAACATTGCGCGCGCAACAGCGCATTGTGTCGGTGAGGGCAACGGGCGGCTGGCGGTTAGGGATTGTTTCTTAAGGCGAGATAACTGGCAAAACGATGCGGGGCAATTTGGCCGGTTTCAACTGCTTTTTTAACGGCGCATCCGGGTTCGTGAACATGAGAACAGTTGCGAAACCGGCACTGGTTTAAATGGGGATGAAATTCCCGAAACAGATGGGGAATGTCGTCGGGTGTGATGTTCCATAAATAAAATTCGCGTACACCGGGAATGTCGCCAACCAGACCGCCCTGTTCAAGAGCGAACAACTGCATATGGGTGGTGGTGTGTCGGCCTTCACCGGTGGCTTCGCTGACTTCTCCGATGCGCAGATTTAAACCCGGCTGCAGCCAGTTGAGCAGGCTGGATTTGCCCACACCCGAAGGCCCCATAAACAAGGTGGTCTGATCTTTGAGCTGGGATTGAAAGGCGTCTTTTCCAATATTGGATACCGTGCTGGTGTAAATCACGGGATAACCGATGGTTTCATAGGGCGCCATGATTTTTTGGGCCGATGACAGGGTGATGAGATCCACTTTGTTAAAACAAATTACAGGGGGAATATTCTGCCATTCGGCAATGGCGAGCATGCGGTCGAGTATTTGCCATTCGGGGTCGGGTTGGGCCGCTGAAAAAACGGGGATAACCTGATCGATATTGGCAGCCAAAAGTTGTTCTTTTGGGGCACTACCAGCGGCGCGGCGCG
>CAXNEV010000045.1:0-13485 GCA_964200925.1 Candidatus Latescibacterota bacterium
ATGGGTGCTGCCCTTTCACGAACAATATTTTTGCAAACAAACTTCCGGCATGCGACGTGCCCATATTGAAAACCTCACCCCCTCCCACTTGCATTTTCTCGATACGCTCGGTCTGGATACATTTGACCCCGGTGTTTCGCCAGGTATAAAATCCACAGACCTGCGCGACCGCTGTCAGGTCAATTTTCAGTGGCGATTGAATTGTATGCAACTTGCCGCTTTTTCCCACGAGCAAATTCGGCATTACCTGTTTGCCGGAGTTGCCGACGGCGCATGCTGTGTTTTTCTCAATTTGATGCGCACCATGACCACCCCAGAAGCCATTGCCAAAGTGCATACATTTATAGACACAGCCAAGGAAATTGAACATCAGTGAAAAGAGGGATGCCCAAGAACGCGCCTGTGTGCCTGATTGTTTTAAAGAGTCCCCTGGGCAATAGGCTTACGCATTTGCCCGCATCAAGCCTATTGCCCAACAAACCCGATCTCATCAAACACTGTGTTGCAAACCTGCAAAAAAGAAAACCCATAATGTCTCATCCAAACGAGACCAACTACAAGACCATCATCAAAGATGCCGTATCAGATCATGAGTCTTTCCAAAAGCTCATTTTCAGTGGCAGCCTGCGTGGAAAAAATCCGCCCTGGATCAAAGTGCTTCTGCGCCCCATCCAGATTAAAAATGCCCTCCATATTTGCTTTCAGTATTTTGACGAAAAAAAAGACATCTCCAAAAATTATCGCGAAACCGAGCTTGCCGAAAAATTGGAGGAACTCCTGTCACATCCCTTTAATCAGATCCACCTTCAAACCACCGAAGCAGACGTGCAAATCAGAATTTCCAAGCGGGAAAAAGTGCTAATCAAAAAATCAAAACCTGCCCTTCCCAACAAATCCCTCACATTGTCTCACAACCGCACCAAATGTTATCCCCTGCCTGCCGAACAGCCCGATGACTTTCTTCAATTTATTGGCATCATGGACGCCCATGGGAAGGTCAAGCCCACACATCAGGACAAATTTCGCCAGATCAACGAATTTTTAACCGTGATAGAAACCACACTCAACGAACAAGATTTTGCCCAAGAAAAACTCTCTATGATAGATTGTGGCTGCGGCAATGCCCATTTGACACTGGCGGCTTATCATTATTTAAACCACATAAAAAAAATCGACACCCGAATAACGGGCATCGATTCCAATTGTGCCTTAATGGAAAAATGCACCCACCTGCAACAAACGCTTGGGTGGTCAAACATTGCCTTTCACGTTTCAAAAATAGCCGACTTTGTTCCGGATCTGACGCCCGATATTGTGCTCAGTTTACACGCATGTGACACCGCAACCGACGAAGCCATTGCCCAGGGCATCTTTTGGCAAAGCCGATATATTTTTTCGGCACCGTGTTGCCAGCACGAACTGAGACAACAAATAGCATCCTCCCTTTTTAACCCCATTTTTAAACACGGCATTCTCAAACAACGAGTCGCCGATATTTTAACCGATGCTTGCCGGGCGCAAATTCTTCAGATCATGGGGTATCGCACCAATGTCATGGAATTCATCGACTCCAAACACACACCCAAAAACCTAATGATTCGCGCCATCAAAATCGCCCATTCAGATCCTTCCCAGACGATTGAAGACTATCTGGCCATCAAAAAAAGTTTCCACATCCATCCGATGCTTGAACGGTTGTTGGGGCAGTCATTTCAAGAACAGATAAAAAAACTCAGACCGGATCAATCGATCTGAGTTAACAGTCGGGCAAACAGTTTGTCTTCAGGGCTTCAAGCGTTCGAGAAATGTTCCGACATCATTTTTATAAAGCGATCTTAACCGATCTGTGGCTGTCAACAACGCCTGTATTTGATCAACATTCAGTTCGGCCGAATAAGCATGTCTGAAAAAATGTCGAAACCGCCGCAAGTCATCCAACAAATGAAACCCTTCCCTGGCTATCAATGCAGGTCGAATGCCCTCAATTTCAAGCCGCATACGACGCAATAAATCCGTGTGATAACGTTCCCCCTCCACATGGTTTTCAAAAGCACTGGCCACCACCTCAAAAAGCCGCTCAAAAGTGCCATAAAGATTGTGAAGCTGATAGGCCAGGCTATCCGTTGATTCGGCACTCCCCTCAAAATGCCCCATGCGCTGGTCAATGCGCTCGTACACATAATCGATCTCTCGACAACAATCATCGATTTCTGCCTTCAAAATCGCAAATCTCGCCTCATCCATAAATTTTAATTCCATGTCGTCGAAACTGTTCAGCAAACGAATGAATATCCAGATCGATCACATCCACGTCGCGCCCGGTTGCATCTTCAAGCACCTTCATCACCGCCAGCAGATGGTTTGAACAACCACTCAAAGCCACATCCACATCCGATGTGTCACACCAGCGATTTTCAACCAACAAGGACCCCACAATGTAGGCTTCTCGACATTCAAAACGCGATTGAATGTCAATGAGTGCCTGAGTCGTTTTTTGAAGCATCGCCAAACGTTTGTTCTCTCGATCTGCGCATCGACGCCGAATGGCTTTGTCAAGCACTTGTGTATTGAACATATCCATTCCCTGTTCGAAAAAACATCCTGAGCCACACGTTCAAATATAAATCAATCCATCATGCGCAACAACCCGTGAGAAAATTATTTTCTGCATGATCCATCACCACCCATCGCGCATCCACTCAAACAAATGATAGCGCGTATTGCCCATGCCCAGAGCGCGATACACGTGTTGGGCCCGTTCGTTTTCCTGTTCCACATAAAGTCGCAACCCGCACAAATCGGTTGACAATTCCACCGTCTTTTTCAGCGTTTCATACATTGCGCGAAATACGCCGCTTCGCCGCATCGCGGGCACCACATACACCGAATGAATCCACAACACCCGGCCATTGCGCCAATCGCTCCATTCGGGAACGGTGAGCAAACAACCCACAATCTGTCCCTCAATTTCGGCAACCCAGTAAGTCCCTTTGGACGCATCGTCAAAAACAGCCTGCACGCCTTTTTCAACCGTTGGGCGATCCAGTGCCAAATGCTCGGTTTCTTCTGCCATTAAAATCTGAAAATCGACAATAAACCGCGCATCTTCTTTTTGTGCCAAACGCACCCGCATACCGATCTCCCCATTCCTATTACAACAACCCCAGCACATCGCGCTGCATATCTGCCAGCTCGTGCAAATGTTTCAGCGCCAGCATATCTTCTTCATTCAAATCTACATTTTTGTCGCGGCAAACCGGCAACATTTGCAGGCCCACTTGTGACAGATACTGTTTGGCAAATGTTTTGTATTTGTGCCGCACAACAAAATCGGCCACGCTTAAAAACCGCTGCAAATCATCGGCCATATCCGGTTCGGTTTTAAAATACCGGCACAACCACACAAACAGATCGGGGAAAAAATTGGCCGCAGTACCACAATAACCGCTCCCGCCTGCTCGAAGGGATGACAGCAATGTGGGCGTGTTGGCATTTAACAACCTGAGTGAACTGCCCTGTACAACATCGATTTTGGGCTGCATCACCGCCATCTGACACGACGTTTCTTTGATAAATAAAAACCGACCCGTTGACACACACCAGCCCAGCAGGTCGGCAGAAAGCACCCGGCGATAAGGCACAGGGCACTCGTATAATCCCAGCGGAATATTTTCCGTAACGGCCAACAGCCGCTCGGCAACTTGCCGCCAGTTTTTTTCAGAATGCTGCTGCTCCACCAGTTGATTGGCCAGCACCACAACGGCATCAACCCCGGTTTGAGCCATCTCTTTGATAAAGTTTGACTGCCCTGTGATGGTGCCGCCAAATGTGCCCGATGCCACCACAGGCACACGCCCATCCACACAACTGATCACCCGTTGTGCCAGCGCCAACCTTTCACCTTCCGTGAGGTGATACATTTCACTCGACAAACAAACGGCAAACAACCCGGCCACACCCGATTCGAGATACCATTCTGTCAGAGTATCCACGCCGTCCCAATCGACTGCCCCGTCAGCATCAAATGGCGTGAGCATCACTGGCCACACGCCATCTGGAAAGCCCGACATGAGTGTTCCTCCTTTATGCGTTAAAACATTGTCACGTTACAACGGTAAATAGCACTTTTCTGAAAATCCGGAACGGTTCAAAATAGGGTACCAAATAACGGGCACCGCGTGGGGATAAATCCCCATGTTATGTATAAAAAGCCCTTTCGGGCTACCCCACCCTCTAACCCTAAAACCACCATATTTGAACCACGCCAAAAATCCCTTGCATCAATAAAAATCGCTGATCCGATTCAACTGATATTTCACCGTGTAGGGATTGATCCGTTCGGCGCGTTTATACCCACGACTGGCCGATTGCGCCGCTTCAATGCGTTTGTAACGCACCTCCAATGCCAGGGGTGAGGAAAATTGAAAAGGGGCAATCTCTTTGCGTTTGGCCACGGCCTTTTGAACCCCTTCATAAATTTCATCCACAGCGCGTTTGGGATGTTTGCTCACCGCGCAATTCCAGCCCATAGCCTGTTTGGTCGTCACGGTGTGAATGCCCGGAACAAACCCCTGAATTTCGGCTGTGCCTTTGTCATCGCTCGATACAAAAATCAATGGCACGCCCAGTTCACCGGCCATTGCCCCATCAATTTCCATTTCGCCCACCTCCACATCATTCACTTTCATATACTGGTACGTGGCCGAACTGAACGTGTGACAAATCACCGCATCCACCGTATTGTCCATGGCGTGATACCCAATAAACAACACCCCGTCAAACGATTCATCCATCCCCGGAAACCGATGTGGAAACCCCACACCCAGTGCAATGTCACACCTCTCATCCAGCAAATCGTAGTGCAAATTCAAACTGCCATTGTGATTGTCCCACACAATCACCTGACTGGCACCGGATTCAAACAAACCGCGCACGGCCGCATCGGCCTCGCGGGTGGCCTGTCGTTTGGCAAACTCCAAATCTCGCGATGCATTCAATGAGCCTCCGGGCGAGCCCACAGCACAGGCCACCCCTTCACAATCAACCGCCACCATAAACCGCATGACATACCTCCTTAAAAACAGATTACTCCTTGACAGGTTGTGCGTATTTTTGTATTTTTAACGGCGCAATTTGATCTCTTTATTCTTAATAACAAACTGAAATTTAACACTTTAGCCACCCTAGCTCAGCTGGTAGAGCAACTGATTCGTAATCAGTAGGTCGTCGGTTCGACTCCGATGGGTGGCTCCATATTTGACAGGCACTTGCGTCACTTTCGCAAGTGCCTTCATTTTTGTGGCAAATCAAACGCGCTACCCGATGGCAATATAATCGGTGCCCAGGCCGAGTGCAAAAACAAAAAGCCCCAGGCCGTTTAAGCACCTGGAGCAATGGGTCCCAGCGTGATGGGGTGTTCGGGGCTCAATTATCTTCTACCGACCCATCCTCATATCGGAGTTCTTCGCGCAGTTGCGGTTGATAGGGGTGCGCCATAACAACGTCCTCATTGAGATCAAGTCCGAGACCCGGTGTGTCGGGCAACCGCACAAAACCGTTCTCAATCTGAAATTTGTGCCCGAAAAACAAATCATCTCTCCAGTCTGTTGACGTTTTGAAAGGTTCGGCTGCATAGGCCCCCATTTCCTGAATGACGCTGTTGGGACAATTCATCCCCAGATGGATTTCCGCTATAATCCCGACTTTGCTGTAGGTGATGTGGGGCGACACCTGGATGTATTGGGCCTCGGCCATTGCGGCGATTTTCTTCAACTCGGAAATGCCGCCGCAATGAACCACATCTGGATTTAAATAAGACACGAGGCGTTTGCCGATGATATCCTGAAAACCCCACTTCATGAAATTTCGCTCTCCCATACAAAGCGGCACAGTCGTATGATCGCTCAGCCATTTAAGCGCATCATTTGAACCTTCCACCTGAATGGGTTCTTCGACCCAGAAGGGGCGATAAGGTTCAATTGCTTTGCAATACTCCAGCGCCATCGTCGGTGTCAAACGGCCATGCGCATCGATGAGAATATCAAAATCATCGCCCCCTTCAATCCGCATATCCTCAATTTGTTTAACGGCCCGTTTCAGATCCCAGGGCATGGGAACAGTCAGTTTATCACCCACTTTGACAACCGGCGGTCCCGTTTTAACGGCATTGCATCCGATGCTTTTGGCGTATTGCACACCGGATTTGCCGCTTCCGCCAGTGTAAATGCGAACCCTGTCTCGCGCGGCACCGCCAAGGAGTTTGTAAATTGGCAAACCGGCTATTTTGCCGAGAATATCCCACAGCGCAATATCGATAGCGCTGAGCGCCGTACTGAAAAGAACCCCCACATGCCAGCGGTTCCAGCGGTACAACCCCTGCCAGAGATACTCAATATTTGTCGGGTCTTTACCAATGAGATGCCCTTCCATATCTTTGATACATTGGGCAATGGTTCCCACCTTGTTGTCGCTGATCGACCCTTCACCAAGCCCGGTTATCCCTTCATTGGTTCTGATCTTCACAAAACAGCAGTTGCCTTCCACCAGGAAGGTATCCACGGCGGTTATCTTGAGACCGGAATACTTCGCTTTCGGTTCGTCATTCATGGTTTCCTCTCCATTTTTAAAGGTCAGCAATACTGTCATGATTTTTTGTCTTACAAAAAAAGTCAAACACTTTTTAAAACGGCAAATCAAAAACCCCTTCCAAACATCTGGTTGGGGGGTTGAGTCTGTAATCGCGATTAACCGATGAGATCCATCTTCAATCTCAATCTTTACCGATACACCCCTGCGCGATGGCCCACATCGACCACCAGCACAAGAAGCACATCGTCTTTTATCTGGTAAATCACCCGATAATCTCCAATGCGAATTCGGTATTGCCCATCTCTAACATGCAACTTGATGGCTCCTATCGGTCTGGGATCTTGGGCCAGTGCCCGAATCCGTGGCCTGATCCGATCTTGTACCAATGGCGGTAGACGTCGAATTTGACGTTGGGCTGTATTTGATATCTCAATCTGATATGCCATTGCGATCAGCATCCAGCTCTTTTTCAAACTCATCCCAGGACTTTGGCTTTTCTCCTGTGCGTTTCATCTCAGCCAAAACCTCATCGGCTGCCCGCCCGTCAATCACATCTTCAAGCAGTTGGAACAGTTCAACCTCCGGCAGGTTCGCACGCTCGGCCATCCCGACAGCCAGATTAAAAGCGTCAAGAATCATCTTCTGTTCCTTCTCAGGTAACGCGTTGAAGGTGGGACAAGAAGGCGGTGCATCGGTTTGTGTTTGCTCTGCCATCTCGATATCCTTTTTCTTTTCACTGTGGGCTGTCAATATCCTTTTACGCTCAAATTCAATGTCAATATAGGGCTTTTAAAATGTATATGCAAGGTGAACCTCCCTCGAAAAAGTGGACATGCAGAAATGGGCATGGTATCATGAATGCTGGACAAATAGACGACTTGCTGATTCGCTGATGACTCGCTTCGCTCGTGATCAATAGGGCACCTTCGGTGCATTCCCTGCGGGAATCTTGCCGCTTCGCGGCACCCACTGATTCGCTGATTCGCTCCCCTCAAACACAATCTTGTTTTTATGGAGAAATACCCACATGGCCCACCGAACTTTTGAAGAAGAATGGTCGTCAAAAGTCGCCAAAGTCCGTCAATCAAACTTCTGGAAACAAGTCTCCGCACCGCCTGAAGGCCGCATCCCACCTCCTTCCAAATCCCCACAAAAAAACGACATCGTCGTCACAAAAATGTGGGCGCTGATCTTAGAAGGCGATGTTTTGCCAGACGGCCCAGCGCAAATTGGCCTCGACGATCTGCGCCATTTTTTTCACACCCGACTGGGCATCTCCCTTCAAACCCGCACTTCGTCAAACAACCCGCGCATCAGCTTTAAACTTTCCCCGCACAAAAACATGAGTCGCTGGGATGTGGCTTTTCAATTAACCGTCAAACCAGACCGTATCACAGTAAGTGCGCCAACCGAACACGCCCTGTTGCGTGCCTCCATCTACCTGTCCAACCTGTGGAGCCTGCGCCGCTGCCCAATTCTGTCTTTGGGCAAACGCACGGTGCGCCCGGCCATTCCGTTGCACATTGGCGCAGATTTATGGGGAGGATTTTGCACCACCCAGGCATGGATCTATGGCCGCGAAAAAGATACCAACTTTCTCGAACTGGCCCGCATGGGCATCCTGGCCATGCCCATCATGATCCGACTGGAAGATTATTACCTGCCCGATCCTGCCGGAGATTTTCGAAGCCTGGTCAATCCCCATGCGCAACAAAACCGGGATCGCCTGTCGCAACTTGCCCGGCAGGCCGCCCGTTATGGCATCCGCATTCTGCTGATGGGCTACAACCCCAAACCCTGCCCCGATCATATGGTCTTCACCCATCACCCGGATTCGCGCGGTGCCCTTCAGGCCGACGGGGCCTTTTGCACCCTGTGCACCAGCGATCCCAAAACCCGATCCTTCCTCGTCGATTCCTGGACCTCACTTTTTCGCGACATACCAGACTTAGGGGGCATATTGGCCATCACCGGTGGAGAAGGGTTCTACCACTGTTTTATGCGCAGTCGCAACCACGCCGAAGACTGCCCGCGCTGTTCTGTTCGCAATGGGTCTCAGGTCGTAGCCGAATTTGTCAATGCCGTTGCCCGTGGCATTCAAGCCGAAAATCCAGAAGCCCTCATGCTCACCTGGCCCTATTCCGCCAACCACTGGTCTGGAGATCGCGACCAGGCCGATTACATCGCGGCATTAGACCCCAATTGTGTCATCTTCCAAACCGAAATCGACAAAGACTCTGTGGACTGGCGTCCCGCCGGTTATGCCAAAAACATCTGGGACTATTCCATGAGCCGAATCACCGCAAGCGAACGCTGCAAAAATCAGCGGAGATTGGCTCGGCGTGCCAATCTCCGCTTCAGTTTCAAACTCGAAATCAACACCTCCATTGAATGCCTCAATGTGCCCTACCTGCCCACCCTGGAAAACCAGCGCGCCATCTGGCAAAATGCCGCCCGACTCAAACCCCATGCCCTTCACTCGCGCTGGCTCTTCGACGGATCGTGCAAATCGCCATCCGAAGAATTGGGCTACTGGATCATCTGGGGAAAAAACACCGAATGCAACAATCCGGATCGCGTTCTTTCCGCCATAACCGAGCGCGACTTCGGCCCCAAAACCGCCGTTTATGTGCGCCGCGCCTGGAAAGATTTTTCGCAAGGCATGCGCCACCATCCTCAACTCGATTATTATATTGGTTCCTACTTTATTGGTCCGGCCCAACCGCTTTCGCTAAAAATCAAACCGGAGCCTGGCGAACTCGACCATGCCTTTTACGGCCTCTTCTACTGGCACTGGGAAAACTCCGCCATGGACGATGACTCGACCTTTATCCAGAAAAAGCCGCTCTTCTATTCCAGCCCTGGCTTTCGCGCCATCGCCCGTCGCGGCCCCAATCAAAACCGCGACGTTGCCCTCGATGAACTTCAGGCCATGGCCTCATTTTGGGAAAGCGGTGTTCGCCACATGGAAAAAGCCCGTCCTTTTGTCGTACACAGTTGTCGGCCTCGTTTCCAGCAAGCTTTTATTCTGGCCCAGCATTTGGCCTATACATGGCGCAGTGCCGCAAATGTGGAAGAATTTCTGCGCTTGCGCGATCTCATTGCCGAATTCAGCCGCCAATCCTGGGTGCGAAGCGGCCATCAAAAAGAAAACCTGCGCGATCTGGCCCGCATCGAAACCATTGCGCACGAAGAACAAACCATTGCCCGCAAAGACCTATCCCTCATTCAGAACGCTGACTTTCTCGATCTGGGCCTGCGCCTGGACATGGGCACCGAATCTACTGTCACCATCCTCAAAGCCAAAATTGACCAGATCGAGCACCTGCTCAAAACCGAACTGCCCGAATGGAAAAAACAACTGCTGACATGGTGACCTATATTGATCAGTACACATGAACCATATGCCCCTGGGGAGAAAAATAAATAACATCCACAATCAGCCCCAGGCCAATGGCCGTGACATAACCGATCAGCATCCCGACGAAAAAAGGCCTCGTACGCCGATAAAAAGACGCCCCTACAAAACGGAGGAGGAGGAACTTGATCGCCCAGGCCACAAAAATGGTGACCGCCGTCAGGTGAGACAGTGCCGAGCCCGACAGGGCAAACCCGATCGGGTGGAATGGCCACCACGAAAACCGGTATCGCATGGCCACCATCGCCGCCATGGCCGCCGCCCCAATCACAAGAAACAGGTACTCGTTTGTTTGCATGGGTTGTGGAGAAACGATCTCACTCACCACACGCTGATACCCGCTTTGCCCTTCTTGCGTAATCAGCCAGTTGGGATCAAAATTGTAGGCCCCCATGTCATAACCCAGCCAGATCACAAACAGTGTAGAAACAACCGTTCCCACGACAAATGCCGTGCAAATGCCCCAGAACAGCCGCCGTTTGTCTCCTCTGACAAACTCCGCCAGTCGGTTGGCATGCATGCCAAACGTAAACGGGAATCCTTTGAAATGGTTCAACACCACCGACGTGGGATACATCAGCGCATGGTTAACCGCCGGAATCGCCTTTGCTCCGCCCAGAATGGCTATTGTTATGCCCCAGCCAGATGTGGGCGAACTCAAAAAAACCAGCCCAGAATCTGCCAGAATCTTGCCCATGCCCAGATAGACTACAAATGCGGCAGGCAACATCACCACAAGCACTTTTACATCCATCCCCGCCTGCCACAGCCACGCCATCGTGTATAAACAGCCCACGGTTAATCCGATAAACGCACCCCGGTATGAAAGCAATTCCCGACTGTCGTCCAACGTGGATTGATCCGGTCGAACCGCCTTCCAGAATGCATCGCGAAGGTGCCGCCTGGAAATGAGCAACCACCAGAATACCAAACACACAAACGCCCCAACCGTTTGCCAGGTATATACCCCTGCCGAGCGGTAGGAATAAAACGCTGGCAACCCAAACCGCGTCAGCACACCCGATTCCACCATGAACACCACGTCAAAAAACCACAGGCTGAACAGCACCTCCAGACTTGCAAAATATGAAAAACAGATCGCATACGTGTTCATTGAAACCCACAGCGCCGGAAAATTCCGGGCCAGGGGAAGCGCATAACCGGGGGTCATGTGGAACTGTGGAAAAGAGGTAAAAAACCACCCGATTATATTCCACCCATAAATGAACATCGTCACCCCAAACCCCGACCAGAACATCCGACCTGTCATAAATTCCGGCAACAATCGCGCCCCCGAACCCGCATGGGAAACAATCTCCACAATCGGCTCCATCGCAGGAAACACCAGTTTCTCGTGTTCAGACCACTGCCGATGAATAATGATCGAAGCACAAAAACATGCCAGACACACGGCGGCAATAAAACTGAACCACCAGAATAAAGGCCCAGCCCAAATGCTCCACGGCATTGAAGCCCCTGCGGGTAGCCCATTAAAAAACCAGGTCATCTCAAGATTGCTGTTATTGGGAATGATCCAGGTGGGCAAGTACGGATGCAGGAACTCGGCCCATCGATTCTCTGGCGTTGCAAAATAATACGGCGCAACAATCGCCCCCACAAGTTGCCCACTGATCCCATAGGTTGGCCCAATCGAACTGACAAATCCCATTGTGAAAATGGTGAGCCACTCGGTTTTGGAAAACACAAAAACCCGCCCAAATCCATAGGCCAGCACCGAGCAGATGACCATACAAACCATGTACAGGATCATATTGCCCATCGGCATATGGCTGTAAGCCATGAGCGATCCATGCACAATATAACGCACACTGTTGGCCAGAAGATTGACCACCACGGACAGGCACACCCCGAATGTCAACGCTCGAAGTGTAACCCCCCGATCTGTTTCGACAATGCTGGAAATTTCCATCTGCGAATCGATCTTCGGCTGTTTCAACAAATCCCTCCCGGCCCTAAAAATGCTCATGGTTATAGATTTTCATTCTATAAAAGAAATGTGTGTATGAAGCATCGCCGCCCCCAAAAAGTCAAATCCTTTTCATGTATCCATAAACAAAGGCCCGGTGTCGATATGACATCGGGCCTTTATTCTGATAAAACTTGTATCCTTGTTTTGATACGGGCATGCCAAAAAAACGCAAAACACGGGCTTTCCAGGCCTTGCGTTTTTCGATGTTATGGACTTGTGTTTAACAGCTTGAACGTGGCACGCCGATTCGCCGCATCTGCCGCCACACCAGAACCTTGAACGGCCAAATTTTCCTCGCCCTGCGTGGAAATATCAATGCGGCTTGAATCAATGCCCTGTGCAATCATGTATTCTCTTGCAGACACGGTGCGCCGATGCCCCAGCGCTTTATTGTAATCTGGATTGCCACTCTGGCTTGCATACCCAACAACCGCGATGCGCATCGTCGGGTTATCCCGCAAAACGGCAACAACGCGGTTCAATGTTGCAATAGATGAATCGGTGAGAACCGAACTGTTGTGTCCAAAATAGATTATCGCTTCTTTCAGCGTCTCGAGGGCTTCCGAAGAAAAAGTCTTCACTGGCTCTGGGGCCTGCACCGGTTCCGGTGCTTTCACGGGTTCTACCACCTTCACAGGTTCCGGTTCTTTTACAGGTTCTACCACCTTCACGGGTTCCGGTGCTTTCACGGGTTCGGGTGCCTTTGTGACAGCAGGGGGCATCGGGCGAGGTGTATCTTTGACCTTGCTTAAATGAAAAACAAGCCCTGCATGCGCAGCTATGCCATTCACCATATCGGGCACCCAAACATACTGAGGCTCAACAAAAAGGGAAATACTCGGTGTGATCTTCGTCTCAAGCCCCACCACCAGATCGGCCATCAATTTGTTTTTATAAGATGTGGTAGCGGCTGGCACATTAACCGCCGACACCACCTTCATATGAGCGGCCCCACCCCCACCCCCAAAATACACATTCGTTCTGTCGCTGCTAAATCCCGTGATGAGAAGGTTGAGACCGCCCAGGATATTTGTCGCGCTCTCATTTCTGGGACGTGTGGCACTGGCATTTTTTTTCTGCCTGTGGTAAACATTTAAAAATGGAGAAATGGCAAATGACTTCTCTGGCACGTTGAAATCGACAGAGATATGTCCCCCATTTTGAAGCTGCCCAACAATCGCCTGCCTGGTGAGCAATGTGCTGTTATAAAGCCCACCCGCCCCCAATTTGAGGGTGACATCCGAACCGAACTCTGCAAAAACAGGTGAAACAATGCCCAAACACATCAGGGCCATCCCCACCCATTTATGCGTCGCCATTTTTATTTTGTTATTCTTCTGACTGCTGTCTGTTTTTCTGAACATGTTCAATCCCTTTTTCATGACCTTACCTCTTGAGATGGAAGTTTAACCACCAATTCCAAAAACGCTATATTCTCCAATCTTTCGAACAGTCGTTTTATAGATATTCAGATAAAGACTTGAAATAC
>CAXNEV010000046.1:0-13411 GCA_964200925.1 Candidatus Latescibacterota bacterium
ACATGAAAAAAGGCGGATCAATTAATTGATCCGCCTTTTTTTTGATATTGGACAGGTTATGACAGCACAGATTTGAGTTTGTCCTCAATGGCGCTTTTGGGAACAGCCCCAATTAATTGATCGGCAATTTTGCCGTCTTTAAAGATCAAAAGGGTTGGAATGCTGCGAATGCCAAAGCCCTGGGCCGTTTTCTGCGCGTGATCCACATCCACCTTGACCACTTTCACCCGGCCATCATATTCTTGCGCCAATTGTTCTATAGACGGGGCAATCATGCGGCAAGGACCACACCAGGTGGCCCAAAAATCGACGAGAACTGGAACTTTTGAATCAATTACTTCCGATTGGAAGTTGGCATCTGTCAGGTTCAACAGGCTTCCCACGGGTTCACCTCTTTTCGCATATTTGATTTTGAAGGTGTTTGTGCGCAATGCCGCTTTCTGGATCGGGCGGCAATTGAGGCGCAAACTGGACATACAGGGTTTAAAACAGATTGATAGAGCATTTATAAAGACAAATATTCCGACGCGGGATATTGCAATAGGCGCGGTTTTGAATCGCCAAAACCTACCAAGTTTCCTGTGAATTGTCAAGGGGGGGCATCCGGCAAATGCGATAGATCAGTTCGGACAGGGTTTGATGCTGAATGCGCGAACGGGATTTTAACCGGTTGTCAGTTTGAAGCAAGGCTTCGCAAATTTGCCACAAGGCACCATCGTTAAAATTGCGAACCTGATCGAGGTATTTGCCAAGAAAAAATGGAGATATTTTCAAATGGGTTGCCATTTCTGCGCGCGGCAGTTTTTGGTTTTGAAACCAGTAGGCTTTGCGCAATAAACCAAAATGGCGAATGAGAAAAGCCAACACCCCCACGGGATTTTCTCCCTGTTCGAGGAGATGTTTGAGCAACGTTTGGGCGCGAAGCAAATTTCGGTGTCCCAGTGCATCGGCCAATTCAAAAATCGTGACTCCGCGCGTGTTGGTGACCACCTGGGTCACATCTTCGCGGGTAATGGGATTATTGGAGGTTGCAATGAGCAATTTTTCAAGTTCGCCATTGAGTTCTCGCAAATTGTTGCCCACGCTTTGATGCAGCACATGGGCCGCTTCCGAACCCATTTGGCGCCCCAGTGTTTTGACCCGCATTTGAATCCAGCCCGGAATTTCATTGTCATAAAGCGATTTAAATTCAACACAACAGGCATTTTTTTTAAGTTCCGAAAACAATTTTTTTCGCGCGTCGGGTTTGTCTGCGGTTAAGATCAGAACGGTGGTTGGCGGAGGGGTTTGTATGAGGGAAAGAAGTTCGCGTGTGGCCGCATCTGGCAAACGCTCGATGCGTTTCATGATGACCGTTCTCTTTTTTGCCATCATCGGAAATGTCAGCGATAACATAACCGCTTTGGATACATCCATGTCATCACTCTGGAAAATGTCCAGGTTAAAAGCCCGGGATGCCGGTTCCACAACAGTTTGAATGAGCGTTTGGATGAGTTCTTCGCGTTCAAAGTCTTCGGTGCCAAAAAAATAATAGAGCGGCTGAATTTCACCTTTGTGAATATTTTGGCGCAACTGGGCAGGTGTTTGGCCTGCATTTTTGGGTGTGCGTAACATGGTGGCTTTTGGGGTTAGGCATCTGTGGATGTGCGAACGGTGGTGTCGGATCGGGTAAAAAGTTCCTGGCGCAATTTGGTGCCAATGCCAGGTGCTTCTGGCGGATAAACATATCCTGCTTCAATGCGCGGTTGTATGGTGACCAGGTCGTTGTAATAACCGCGATAAAACGCCCGCACACTTTCTTGAATCAGGGCATTGGTGCAGTGAATGGACAGGTGAATGGCGGCAAAAAAGGTGACAGGGCCAGTGCAGTCGTGCGCAACAAAAGGCAGATTCTGGGTTTCGGCCATGGCCGCTATTTTTTTGCTTTCGGCAATGCCTCCAGTCCAGGTCACATCGGTCATGACGATGTCCACAGCTTCTCGTTCGATGAGGTCTTTTATGCCGTATCGGGTTAAGACCAGTTCACTGCCACATATCGGAATAGACGTGGCCCGCCGCAACTGGGACAGGGTGTTGGCATTGTCAGGGCGCATAAAATCTTCAAGCCACATGGGGCGGTAGGGTTCTAAGGCATGGGCAATGCGTATGGCAGCGGGCAAGGCCCAGTAGCCATGTCCTTCCATCATGATTTCCATGTCGAGGCCAACGGCATCGCGAATTTTTTTGACGGGTTCTATGCCTTTGTCGATATCGGCATAGCTGATATACGTGCCATTTGACGATGGCGCATAGGGATCAAAAGGCCAGATTTTCATGGCCCGAATGCCTTCGGAAAGCAGGTTTTGAGCCAGTTCTCCGGCGTGATTTTGAAAGGCTTCGAGGTCTTCGTATTTGTGTTCGGACTGGCGTGTGATCCCTTTGCGCGGCACACCGGGAATGCCCCTGGCATAAAGGGGGCCCGCACAGGTGTTGTAAATGCGCATTTTTTCTCTGCTGGCCCCGCCGAGCAAACGGTAAATGGGCAAATTGGCGTGTTGACCCAGAATGTCCCATAAGGCCACTTCAAGGGCCGAAATGCCGCGCATTTCGTTGCCGCGATTGCCATAGACATGGGTGGCGTCATACAACCGCCGCCAGTGGCTTTCAATGTCGAGCGGGGTGTGCCCCAACAACATGGGCGCACCCACTTCGTGAATGAAGGCCCGCGTGCTTTCGGTGGTGTAATACGTTTCGCCCAGGCCAATCAAGCCTTCATCGGTGTGGATGTGAACAAAGAGAATGTTGGAAAATTCGGCGATGTGAATGGTGTCGATTTGTGTGATTTTCATGGTGTGTCCGAGTTTTGGGTGGTCAGTGTGTTTTCGCCAAGTTGAAGGAATTTTTCTGCACGCGATATTTGTTCTTGGGATTCGGTAGGGTTGACCGGTTTTCCTGTTGTATAATCGCCAGTATGTCGCACTTCCATTCCGCGTATGAGGTAACGATGAAATTCCGGAGCAATAATGCCTGTTTTTACAAAATGTTCTCCAAAAGCAGAGTGTACACCACTGTGTTTTGAAAATGCCAACCCGCGTTCCAGCAGGATGGCTTGTGCCACATAAAACATAGTATAATACGCTCTTGCAGCGGCGAATCCAAAGAATCCTTTTTCGTGTAAAAGTAGTGCAGCAGAAAGGCTTTCACGCGCCTGGATCAATAGATTTTCCTGTTCGGGTGTCATACTGCAATTCCCTCGCGCCGGACATTGAGCAATAGGGGACTGCGTTTGGTTTCATATTCGCTTTTGGATACAAAAACACAAGCGATAACGACGTTGTGGGCAAGTGAAATATCAGCGACAATATATTCGGTTCGGGCGATTTCCTCACAAGGTGAAACTGGGCCCTTTAAGACCACCAAAATGTCAATATCAGAGTCCGTTTCTGCATCTCCCCTCGCCTGAGAACCGTAAAGAAGCATTTGGTCAAGTCGGTTGCCATATAAGGATTCTAACCGATTTCGCAGATTTTCAAGAATCATTTTTAGATTTGTATGCATAGGAGGATATCTGCCTGTTATGGAATCCGTTGTCAATTCATGGTAAAACAATACGGGGCTGTTGAAAAGCAAAAAGACGAAAGAGCATGCTCTTCCGTCTTTATTTATTTGGAATGGGCATGCCCGTTATTTGAGGGTGTATTTTTTGTGCTGTTCTACAAATGAAAAGCCTTTTTCGCGGGCTTTGTCGAGGTGATTGACATAGTTGTCGGGAAGGTGCATGAGGGTTGTTTTGTTGCGCAGGTCTTCGGGCAGCGTGCTCAGTTCGTCGAGGCTTGCGTGAATGCCCCCGGTAAAAAACTGACAATCGTGATAGATGATTTCGGCATCTGTGCCTTGTTTGATGACCATGTCGGCATCAAACTGGGTGTCGCCAGAAAAATAGAGGCGTTTGTCGATTTTGAGCCCGCAGCAAAATTTGTTGGGCACATGAAAGGTTGGCACGATAGAGAAGTGAACCCCGGCAATTTCAAATTCGCTGGCCACTTTAATGACATCAAAATAATCTGTTATGGTGGCCCCGCCCGTGTCGATGTCTTCCAGGCCACCGCGCAAAGAATAGGACCACAGTTTGCTGAATAAAGGAGAGGGCAAATAGAGTTTGGGTTTGCTGCCGCCTTTGACAAATTTGTGAAAAAAGGCGCATTCTTCTATG
Source organism: Candidatus Latescibacterota bacterium (assembly GCA_964200925.1). Classification (GTDB taxonomy): domain Bacteria; phylum Latescibacterota; class UBA2968; order UBA2968; family UBA2968; genus CAXNEV01. The sequence continues at coordinate 4,193 of CAXNEV010000046.1, forward strand.
CCACCGATGTGATCGGCATGGGTGTGGGTGATAAAAATATGTTCAATTTGTCCAAAGTTTCGTTTGCTGGCATTCAAGGCATGGCCGGCCATAAACCCGCAGTCGATCAGGATGTGATCGTTGATCAGGAGGTTGTTGTGGAAGTTGTTTTTTGCAAAAAAACTGCCAATGCCAATGAACTCATAATGCATGGCGCACTCCTGATTTGGGACACGGGTTAAAGGTCTTTGAAATCGGCATCCTGAATCTGCGATTCATCCAAGTTGATGGCGCGTTTTTTTGGGGCGTGTGATGATCGAATAGACGGTTGCCCAAACAGCGCCATCAACAAACGCCATAAAAAGCGCAGTGCCGCCCCGATTAACACAAAAAATAAAAGCAGGCGGACGAACATATTGGTTCCTTAAAAGCTAAAAATAATCGTCATTTTTTAAAATGGGAAGCAAAGATGTAAAAATGATGTTTGCAGAGTTCTGGAGCCTCAGGCGATGTTTACAGCATGGTTGGGATCTTTGACCACTTCTCCGATAATATAGGCATTCTCACCAGATTGTTGCAACTTTTCACAGGCGGTGTCGGCATGGTTCTTGGAAACGACAATCACAAGGCCAATGCCCATGTTAAATACCTGAAACAATTCGGTTTGGTCAATGTCATCGCCAATTTGTGACAGCACGTTGAATATCGGCAATTGTGGCCACGAACCGAGTTTGATGCGCGCCCCGGTGCCTTCGGGCAGGGTGCGGGGCAAATTGTCGATCAATCCGCCACCGGTGATGTGGGCCATGCCGCCTACCAAAACGGTTTCAAGCAGATTTAACACAGGTTTCACATAATTGCGATGGGGGGCCAGCAGCGCTTCACCGATGGTTGTGCCAAGCTCGGCGATATGGCTATCGACGGTCCATCCGGCGGTTTCAAAACACAGTTTTCGCGCCAGGCTATACCCATTGGTGTGCAATCCGTCAGAAGACAGGCCAATTAACACATCGCCCGGTTGAATGTTTTTGCCTATCAAAATGCGGTTGCGGTCAACAATGCCGACAATGGTTCCGGCCAGATCGTATTCACCGGGGGCATAAAAATCGGGCATTTCGGCCATTTCGCCGCCCAGCAGGGCACACCCACAGGCTTTACAGCCATTGGCCACGCCCTCAACAACAGCGGTGGCCACATCGGTGTCGTGGTGGCCCATGGCCAGATAGTCCAGAAAAAAGAGGGGTTTGGCCCCCTGTACGAGAATGTCGTTGGCACAATGGGACACCAGATCGGCACCCACGGTATTGTGTTTGCTTGTCAGAAAAGCGATTTTGAGCTTGGTGCCCACGCCGTCGGTGCTTGCAACAAGCACGGGATGGGTCAGGTCTGAAAGATTGGGGGCAAAAAGCCCGCCAAATCCCCCAATATCGGTAAGCACTTCTGGGCCGAAGGTGCCGCGCACCAGTTCTTTAATGCGTCTTTTGGTGCGATCTGCCAGATCTATATCCACACCAGCGGTGGCGTAGGCTTTTTTTTGTGCCATGTGTTGTTCCTTGCATTGAGTCAATTAACAGGATGGATGTGTTGAAAAATGTGATCCAGATCACATGGGGCGGCGCATCAATCGTCGGCCGATTGGGACATCAAGGGGGTTTGATGTGAGGGTTCTTGCTGGACTTTGGGCGTTCCGGCATATCGCCAGATCAGACTGACCATGGTGGGCACAATGACCAGCGTTAATATGGTTGCAAAGGTGAGGCCAAAAATGACGGCAATGGCCATGGGCCCCCACCACTGGCTGCTTTGCCCCCCGATTTCCCAGGAAAAACTGAAAAAATCAAAACTGACTCCGATGGCCAGGGGCACAAGCCCCAAAATGGTGGTAATGGCGGTGAGAATGACCGGGCGAAAGCGGGTTACACCAGCCTGAACAATGGCCTGATGGGGCGATAGTCCGCGCTGGTGCAATTGCAAGGTGTAGTCGATCAGCACAATGGCGTTGTTAACCACGACCCCGGCCAGGCTGATGACGCCAATGCCGGTCATGAGAATGCCAAATGGGGTTGCTGTGACAATGAGTCCAATGAGCACACCAATGAGCGACAAAATGACCGAAGTCATGATGGTGAAAGGCAAGGTGAGAGAGTTGAACTGAGTGATGAGAATAAGCGCAATGCCAAAAATGGCCAGCACAAAGGCTTTGCCCAAAAAATCGGCGGCTTTTTGCTGTTCTTCATTTTCTCCCGAATAGCTGATGTGATACCCGGATGGCAACGGAAAATCGGATAGGGCTTTTTGAACATCGTGCATGACCGCATCAGACGTTCGACCTTCCACTTTGCCTTCAATGGTGATCACACGTTTGAGGTCTTTGCGGCGAATGCTGCCAAACCCGCCACCGGTTTCTGTTCGGGCAACGGCGCTTAATGGGATGAGTTTGCCGTCTTTTTCGATGGTGATGCGCCCCAAATCGTACAGGGAAGTGCGTTTATCGGGTTGAAAACGCACGCGAATGTCGTATTCGTCTTCTCCGACGCGGTATTCAGAGGCTTCTGTGCCGTAAACGGCAGTGCGCACGGTTGAGGCAATCAAACGGGTGTCTAAACCGGCAAGGGCCGCGGCTTCGCGATCCACAACAATGCGAATTTCGGGGCGGCCCCGGTCGTAGTCGTCTTTGATGTCAACGGTTCCGGGAACGTCGGCCACAATGCGCTTGATTTTTTGTGACAGCTCTCCCAGAACGTCAAATTTTTCGCCCGATATTTCAACGCTGATGGGTGCTCCCACCGGAGGGCCAGCGCGTTCTTTGTCAATTTCGATGTCTGCACCGGTTAAGCCCAACAGCAGAGTGCGGATTTGTTCAACCGTTTTAAATGAGGATTGTTGACGGTTTTGCTCTTTGACAAAATCGACTGTAATGCGGCTTGAGTTTGAAACGTTGTCGCCCGAGCTGAATTCATTACCACCGGCCACACCCACATTGGCCACATAGGTTTTAACATCCGGGATATCGGCCAGAATGGTTTCAATTTGTTGTACCAGGCGGTTGGATGTTTCCAAATTGGTGCCCGTGGGGGCGCGCACATCGATATAGGCTTTGTTGGGTTCTACTTCCGGGAAAAATTCAACGCCATGGCCCAGGAACATATACGCAATGACAACGCCAATGAGCGAAAGAACAGACAAACCCATTGTGCGCCAGGGATATTGAAGAGCCAGTTCAAGGCGTTTTTGATACCGGTTTAATATGCGTTGGAGTCTGGGCGATGTTTCTTCCATCGTGCCGGTAATGTGCATAAAGGAGGCACAAAATACAGGATTGATCGCCAGGCCGACAAACAGGGACGCCGAAAGGGTGATGATGAGGGTGATGGGCAAATATTTCATAAACTCGCCCATAATACCAGGCCAGAAAATCATGGGGGCAAAAGCGACCAGCGTGGTCAGTGTGGAAGTGATGACGGGCCAGGCCACTTCGGCAGTGCCAGCATTTGCGCCTTCGTCATTGGATTTGCCCTCCTGGCGGTGGCGATAGATGTTTTCGACAATGACGATGGCATTGTCAACCAGCATGCCCAGGGCCAAAATGAGGCTGAACAGCACCACCATGTTGAGGGTGATGTTTAAGGCGGCAATGATCACAAATGAAATGAGCATGGACAGCGGGATGGCACTGCCGACAAAAACGGCATTGCGAAAGCCCATAAACAAAAACAACACACCCACCACCAGGATCAGACCTGAAATGATATTGTTTTCGAGATCTTTGACCATCGTGCGAATGTCGTCTGATTGATCGCCAAGAATGGTGATCTGTGTGCCGGTTGGCAACTGGGGGCGTGTTTCTTCAAGCAGCGTTTTAATCTGATCGGATATGGCAATCAGATTTTCACCGCTGCGTTTGATCACTTCCAAACTGACGCTGGGCTGGTTATTAAGGCGGGAGTAGGTTGCACGGTCTTTAAACCCATAAACCACATGGGCCACATCGCGGATATAAATGGGCTTGTTGTTTTGGGCTTTGATGAGCAGGTCGCCAATTTCTGAAACGGTTTCCAGTTCACCGGGTACGCGCACGGTGTATTTGTTGGCCCCTAAGTCAACGCTGCCTCCGGGCAGGGTGAGGTTTTCGCGCTGGATGGTGGCCACCACGTCCTGAATGCCCAGGTTATAAACCACCAATCGGTCGGGATCCACATCTACTTTGACTTCGCGTTCAAGGCCGCCGGCCACGCGCACTTCCAAAATGCCGGGAATGGTTTCGATTTCGTCGGCCAGGTCTTCGGCAATTTCTTTGAGGCGAATGAGGCCATAATCTCCCGACAGATTGACCAGCATCATGGGAATGTCGGAAAAGTTGATTTCCAACACCACGGGTTCTTCGGCTTCGCCGGGCAATTCGGGTTTTGCCAGATCAACTTTGTCTTTGACCCGCTGAAAGGCATCGTCGATGTCAACATTGGGATTGAACTCAATGGTGATGGTTGAAGCCCCTTCGACTGAACTAGAGCGGATCACCTTTACATTGGATATGGTTTGCAATTCCTGTTCGATGGGGCGGGTAATGAGGTTTTCAACATCCTGAGGAGCGGCACCAATGTAGAGGGTATTGACGATGATAAAGGGTATGGTGATGTCGGGGGCGGCCTCGCGGGGCAATGACACATAGGCATACAGGCCTGTAAAAAACAGGATGGTGATAAACACATAAACCGTTATGCGGTGTTTAATGGCGTAACCCGTCAGTGTCATGGTTTGGGTTCCGTGTACTGGATTTCGATGCGGTCTCCCTCTATGAGGTCGCGCCCGCCTTTGACAATGAGGCGATCTCCAAAAGACAAACCGTTTTGAACCAACACGCGATCCCCTTCGGCGGGGCCCAAACGCAGGGCGTGCAAACGGCCTGTGTCATTTTCAACCACAAAGGCGGCCGGCCCGGTTTCCCGTTCAAGCACCGCTTCGCGCGGAATGACCACGGCATTGCGGTAAATCTGCCTGACGGCCTTGATTTTTCCAATCATGCCGGTGCGGATGCGGGCATCGGGATTTTGAAGGTGAATTTCAACGGGGAACACCCGCTGGTCTGATTGCGTGGCTGGCCCTATGTGCCCAATAATGCCTGAAAATGTTTCTCCCAGAAAGGTATCCAGCGTCAATTCCACAGGGTTGCCTTCTGAAAAATCGGCGATTTCACTTTCAGCCACCCAGGTTTCCACGCGCAGTTGATGGGTTTGTACCAGTCGGAAGGTGGGGCCTCCAGTGGGAACCAGTTGGCCCAATTCAACAAATCGCTGGGCAATTTGACCGGAAAATGGGGCCCGTATTTGACCATAAGACAGCCGTTTTTGAATGGTTTGGGCGGCTGACTTTGCGCGGTTGTAATCGTACTCTGCTTCGTAGTGCGCCTGTTCAGAAATGGAGCCTTCGGCAAACAGGCGTTTGCTGTTTTCGTAATTGTAGGTTTGCAGTTTTAAGTTGGCCTCGACCTCTATGGCCGCAGATTCAAGCACGTCAAGGTTGAGTCGCGCAAGCACTTCTCCTTGTAAAACAATGTCTCCCACGTCTTTGAGAATGGCCATGACCACACCCGGTTCAAGGGCGCTGATGCTGACATCGCGCCAGGCTTTGACAGTGGCCGGCCATCGGCTATACTGAATCAGGGAATCGGGTGCAATGGGATAAACCGATACATTGGTGATGCGTTTGGATGTTTTGGCCGGTTCTGCTTGTGCGGGTACTTCATTGCTGCACCTGAAAAAACACAAAGACAAAAGAATGAGCATCGCGGCATGTGAATATTTTTGAAATAAAGTGGCCATTATGGCTTTTCCTGTTGTGTTGAAGTTAGGTCTTCTCCTAAAATGCCCACGCGGTATTCCAAAAGAACAAGCGCAACGGCCAGGTCGCGTTGGGCGATTGCCAGGTCGGCTTCGGCCCGTTGCAGAGACAGTTGCGCATCGATCATTTCAAGCTGCGTGCCCACGCCGTTGGCATAACGCGATTCGGCAATGGACAAACCCCGGCGGGCCAAATCAACGGTTTGAACTTGTGCATTTTTTCGCAATTGGGCTTCCTGGCATTGCTGCTGTGCCTGAAGGACAGACAGATGAATACTGCGTTCGATTTGTTGGTGTATCAATTCGGCCCGGCGCAAATCTGCGCGAGATTGGGCCACTTTGGCACCCGTTCGAAATCCATCAAAAACCGGAACAGACAGGGTTAACCCCGAAAACCAGCTCTGGTTAAAATCGCCAGAAGAAAAATTAAAATCGTTTTTTTGCGCTTCCCATTGTCCATTGACCAGCAAGTCTAAAGAGGGCCTTGATCCCGCCTGAGAAACCACCTGTGCTTTTTGACGCATTTGAACTTCCAACCGTTGCTGCAGAATTTCGGGCCGGAATTTCAGGCTTAAAGAGACCAGTTGGGATGACGAAGAATCTTTCACGGAAGATTGGGCTCTAAATTCTCCTGTGGTTTTGATGGGTGTTTCAGGTGTGAGGCCCACCAGATTTTTAAATGCCAGCGCCGTTAAAGCCACATTGTTTTCGGCTTGAATGGAATCTGGACGCAGTTCGGCCACCTGAACCTGGGCTCTGAGCACATCGTATTCAGAGACGCGCCCTGCCTGGTGCAATTTTTGTACGCGATTCAAATTGGCTTGCGCCCGTTCAAGGGCCAATTGGGTTACCCTGACCAGTTCTTCAGCCAGCAACAAGTCGTAAAAGGTGGTTTCGACATCGGCGTGAACTTGCTGATGGGCAGAGCGAACAGATTCTTGTGAATATTTTCTAAACAAACGGGCAATGTGCAGGGCTGCAAAGGTTTTGCCCCCTGAATAAATGGGCTGGCGGATGCCAATGTTTCCTATTACCTGATTGTGGGCCCCCACAGAAACCCGTTGTTGCCCTTGTGGCGTGTCAAAGATAAAAGTAGGCAGCAACCAGTTGCGGGTATACTGCAAAGAGGTGCTTACTTGCGGGAAGGCATCGGCAGCGGCTTCTCGAACCTGTTGCTGTGATTTGGAAAGATTTTCCTGGGCAATTAAAACGGTTTCATTGCGGGCGAAAGCCAGATGCAAACCTTCTTTTAGCGTGATGGTCTGCCGGGGCGATTGGGCAAATACTGGCCAATTGTGCAACAGGGCACAAAGTATTAGAAAGATTCGCTGTTTCAAGAGTGAATTCATTAGTTATAAGAGGGTTAATAATTGGGCAACAGACTGGAACAATATACTCGAAAATATCTTGCAGAGCAAGGAGGAATCCCAAAAAATAAAGTCCGTGAAAAATATATATTTACCGGTAAATTATTATTTGAAATAAAAAAATATAAAACCCGCCATTAAGGGGCTACTTCAATGTGGTCTCCCTGGATTTTGGCTTTGTCAAGGGCCTGCAGAGAACGGTTGTAAAGATCGTCCTGAAGGGCTTTGGCAGACTGTCCGTTGATGGGCGGGAGGTTGGCCACGCCAATGCTGACTTTTAATGACAAAGCGCCGGCTCCCATTTCAAATCGGCGGGAGGTCAGGTCTTTGTGAATCGCTTCGGCGCGTTTCTCCAATTGATGGATGGTCTGGCGGGGCACCAACAGTGCAAAACTGACCCCCTCCAGATGGCATAACCGTTCACCCGTGCGAACGAGATTTCTCAGAAAATCGGCGAACTTTTTGATCAGGGCATCTCCCTGAGCGCGTCCGTATTTGCTGTTGATGTCCTGTAGTCCCAACGGAGACAGGAAAATGCATCCAAAAGGTTCTTTGCGCGTCAGTGCCTGTTTTAATGCACCCGGCAATAACACGCGTGAGAGCATGACCCGGTTGGGCAATCCTGTGATTTCAGAAATGCCGGCCAGACGCATCCACCGTTTGTTATCGGCATCGAGTTGTTCAATTTTTTGTTGCAGATCCTTCATGCCACCCTGTGCTGTGCTGGCATCAAAAACGGATGTTTTACCGGGTTTGGCATTTTCTGGGGCAAGGGGTTGGGTGGTGTTTTCAGGTGCCGGGGGCGCAGGGGGGGGCGCTTCTTGTGCTTGTGGGCGTGGTTGGGATGGTTTTTTTGTCCATTTTTGCTGGAGTGTGCGCAGTTCGCGGCCCCGTTCACCGGCTTTTTCAAGGGTATCTTTGGCGCGGTTCACGGCGCCGCCCACAATGGTTTTGTCGTTAATGACACTCAGGCACTTTTGCATGGTGCCACTAAACAGGCTCTGCCCTTTAATAAAATCGTCTTCGATGCCTGTCAATTCATAGAGGCGATATCCCACTTCGGCAATCAGGATCATGAGGCGCATTTCATCTTCATGGCCGGCCGATTGCAGGTCGCGAAAATTCCATTCAAAAAAAGATAGGGTATGGCGCAAAGCCGATATTTCATCGGTGACCAATTGCGGAATTAAAGGAAGTTCGGAATTTTGCGGAAGGGATTTTGTCCAGGCAGGGCCTAGTTCTTCAAGGAGCGGGCGAACTTTGGACTGGGAAGCAAATTCTTCATAGATGCGTTTTTCGTCGCGGTATATCCAGGCAATGCGCAAATAAGCCCGTGCCAGGGTGCTGGCCGCCGGGGCTGTTTTTAAACATTCGGTAAAGATGCCGAGAAAAAATTGGTTTAACTGGGTGCCAAAAATGTCATCGGGCGAAAGGCTATTGCCCAACTGATAGGCGACCCCGCGTTTGGCATTGGCCAAATCGGATAGGGATTCGAGCACGCCTTCGTGGAATTGGGTGCGAAATTTGGGTGCTGCTGTTTTCCAGGTTCTGAAATCGGCTTCTTCAATTTGACCTGTAAAACAACAATTGGAACACACGGCCCAGAAATAATTTAAGGGGGTTAACCAGGCTGGAAAATCCAGGTCGATCCGCCAATTAATGCCCAGGGGATGCCCATCGGGTTCTGATTTGCTGGCGCGAAAAATATCGCGTTTGAGCCTGGGATAGGTATTGTCTATGCCACAAGCAGGGCAAGTAACCGTGTATTCCCGGCACAAATGTTGAGAGATAACGTCTAATAAACCCATAACGTGTGGTTACCGTTTTCCTTTGCGCAGGGCCAGCAATTCTTCGGCACGCCTTTGAGCGGCAGTTCTGGCTTCGGGTGCCCCTTGCCCCATGCTGCGACTGGCGTCAAAGAGTTTTTGCGCGGATAGGGTGCGCACTTCTCCGGTGTCAAATTCGATGGCGACTGTTTGTTCTGAGCCGTTGTTGATGAGTTTGATATCTTTGATGCGCATGATCACCTCGGTTGG
>CAXNEV010000047.1:0-13313 GCA_964200925.1 Candidatus Latescibacterota bacterium
TGTGACCCATCGCGAAGAAGAAAAAATGCTGCGCAGCAATTCCCATCAGGAAAAACTGGCCCTGGCACTTTATCAGGGCATTAAAATGTTTAAACAACGCTATGAACAACAACTCTCCGCCGGACATTAAAAACAGCCTCTTGCTTCCCGACCACGATTTGGGATACTGGTATGATCGCCAGGTGGTTGCAGGTTTGCACGGTGAAATCAAACTGTCGCCCAATGTCCAACAACACTGCCGATGTGGGGGCAAGCCGCCTTTTATGATCCTAAATGCCCAATCTGGAGAACCCACCTGGTGTCCGTGCCGGCTCTACCGCAAAAAAATTGCTCAAATTGATCACTATATCAAACGGTCTGGCATTCCGGCACCATTTCGCTACAAATACCTGGACGACTTCAAAAAACATTACGAAGACGGCCAGCCCATTCCCGGTGCGGAACAATTAGAGCATTTTTTTTATTCCCTAATTGATGGCATTCGAAACAGCGAACGGGCAAACATGATCTCTCAAGATCCGGGCAACTCCCACAAAATCACCAAGGGATTTTATCTGTGGGGCTCTCCCGGTAATGGCAAAACTTATTTTTCCTATGTCATTCTCAACGAATTGATCTTCAAATTTGTCAAACCCGGCAAATTCATTTCACTTTCCAAAAGCTTTCAGGAACTGCGCCATACTTTTGATGAAGAAAGCATCACCTACGGCCAGGCCGTGCCCATTATGGAAATGTTGAGCAGTGTGCCATTTTTGGTCATTGATGATTTTGGCGTACAGCGCAACACCGAGTGGGAACTTGAAATGCTCTACAACCTCATTGATGGGCGTTATGCCAACCAGCGCCTCACATTTGTGACAACCAATCAGAATATTACCGATCTGAAAGAATTGGCACAGGGACGCATTTATTCTCGCCTGCTTGAAATGTGTCGAATCATCCACTGCGCCGCACCCGATTATCGCGAAAAAAACAATCCCAAAGACAAATGGACAGACTTTGGTGAGAAAATGATTTAAGGAGACCCCATGAACAACCGCATAGATGGGCGACAACCCGACCAGATGCGCCCTATTTCCATTGAACGGGGATATATGAAACACGCCGAAGGATCGGCTTTTATCAAAATGGGCAACACCCATGTCATTTGCACGGCGAGCATTGAAGAACGGGTGCCACCCTTTTTGGTAGGCAAACAATCGGGTTGGATCACCTCGGAATATGCCATGTTGCCGCGTTCAACCCACAGCCGATCTCAACGCGAAACCCACGGAGCCAAAGGCCGCACCATGGAAATTCAGCGCCTCATTGGCCGGGCTTTGCGCGCCGTGGTTGATCTGACAAAATTGGGCGAACGCACCCTCTGGATCGATTGTGATGTCATTCAGGCCGACGGGGGCACTCGCACGGCATCTATATCGGGTTCTTATGTCGCTGTTATGGACGCCATTGCACATTTAAAAAACAAAAAAAAGATTACACAGAACCCCATTCGGGATTCTGTTGCCGCCATCAGTGTGGGCATCATCAACGGCATTCCCATGCTCGACTTGTGTTACCATGAAGATTCCACAGCCGAAGTGGATATGAACATCGTCATGACCGGGGCTGGCAACTTTGTTGAAGTGCAGGGCACCGCCGAAGGCGACCCTTTCAATTTTGACCAAATGCAACAAATGATCGATCTGGCCAAACGCGGCATTGGGCAAATCACCCAGACCCAGCAAGCCGTTTTATCGGCATAATTTTGACGTCAACAATGAATGTTTTGATTATCGTCCTATGCCAACCCTCATTGTCGCAACCGGAAATGCCAACAAACGCCGCGAAATTCAACACATGCTCGGCAGTACCTTCCATGTCCTCTCGCTGGCCGATATTCCCGATGCACCCGACATTGTCGAAGATGGGAACACCTTTGAAGCCAATGCCATCAAAAAAGCCCGCATCATTGCCAACCACACAGGCCGCCCCACGCTGGCCGATGACTCGGGCCTTGAAGTGGATGCGCTCAACGGCGCACCGGGTGTGTACTCGGCGCGGTTTGCTGGCAAAAATGCCACCGACACCGACAACAACGCCAAACTCCTTGCCTTAATCAAAAACATTCCCGACCATCAACTCACAGCCCGTTTTCACTGTGCCATGGCCCTGGTTTTGCCAAATGGCCAAACCAAAACAGCCCATGGCATTTGGGAAGGCGGCATCGTTCGCCAGGCCAGAGGCAGCAATGGTTTTGGCTACGATCCCCTCTTTTTTGTGCCCGAACACAACTGCACCTGCGCCGAACTGTCCGATGAGATCAAAAACAGCCTCAGCCATCGGGGCAGGGCTTTGCGAGCCATCTACCCTCATATTCTTGCCGCACTTTCATCAGACGCATAACACCTTCAAAACACCCTCGACCGACCTTGCCCTCCCCAACCCAATCGCGAGGGAATAAATTCCCTCGCTACCCCAACAAGCCCCTGCAGGGCTACAGCCCGGTTCACCGGGCTTCCTGTCGTTGTGAGGTGGTTTACCACCTCATATTCATGACCTCGCTTTGCCCGACCTCCCCAAAAGCCTTCATCCGACCTCGCTGCACTCGGTCACCATCTTCCACACATAGGAGAAGGAATTTTGCATACCGAAAAATTAATCGCGCATGTTTTTTTTAGTCACAAGAAAAATATTGGGGAGCACCTCCAAACCATCCTGATTGGCATAAACAAATGAACCTTCCTGTCTATTTGAATGCAGAGAATCCGTTTGACTATGATACCAATAAAGTGTTACTTTTTTGGGGATGCTAACTTCAATTTACGTAACGGATAGCGCGAGGTTTTAGAACGAACAATGATTGTTCCCTCAGCAAGGAGTCATATATGACCCAACTTCTGCAGGAAGCTTTCGAAAAAGCCACCCAACTGCCACATGAGGAACAGGATAGATTTGCTCGTTTCCTGCTGGCCGAACTTGAATCGGAAAAGCGATGGGCCGAGTTGTTTGGCCGTCCAGAATCGGAAGATTTTTTGGATCGGCTTGCCGATGCAGCTCTCATAGCGCACCGGGCAGGACAGACGCAACCCCTTAATACAGAAGAATTGTAAGCGTGCGTTCATTTACACAGGCAAGTTTCTGGGATGCCTATCGGCGCCTTCCTGACCACATTCAAAGGCAAGCGCGCCAATCTTATCAACTCTTCGAGTCAAATTTCCGCCACCCAAGTCTTGAGTTCAAGCGTGTGAGTCAGAGACGTCCCGTGTACTCGGTGCGGATCAGCATGAACTACCGTGCCATTGGCGTTTTAGATGGAGATGACATCGTGTGGTTCTGGATTGGTCCACACCATGAGTATGACCAACTTCTCAGAAGCTGTCTTAAAACCCATTCAGGAAGCAAGTCGCCTGAGAAGCTGTCTTAAAACACCTATCCTGGCATCCAATGGCTGCAAAGATATCCCTGCGGCGTCAGGTTCAATCACCTGCCTTGCACACAACGTTTTTACTCGGTATTGGGATGCAAAGCTCTAATTCCACATGGACTCTTTGTTATGAGTTTATCAGTCAATAAAATTGTCGGGGAAATTTTTCAACACGGCCACTTTTATTTGAATTGCCAGCGTCAATGCCTCTTTGGCTACATCCAACTCCGGCCAGAAATCGAAATCGTAGCGTGCAGGCACACCGTAATCGGTCAATAAGGACAACTCATCGGCTGATAAATTTGACTGCTTGAAGAAGGACTGGCAGATCGCAAAAAGTTCTTCAATATCATGCGTTCTTAAAATCGGCATTTCATGATATGCCATCAGGCCTTTCAAATATTTTTCTGCTGCCTGTTGCGCATGAAAACATGCCGTATCGTAAGGTCCTTCACTGGCTATTGTTCGACGGGCATTTGCCAGATCACTTTCTGCTTTACGGAACCACCCTTTTGCGTGTTCTGCTTTATCTTTCATAAAGCACGCGTCCTTCTTTTAGTGCTGTATTGATAAATGCATGGGGTACATTTTGCCATTCTGAAATTTCTTCAGGTGTCCACACGACAATATCTTTAGCAGGAAAAACACCTCTCAATGCACGCCGGTAAGAAGTGGCACGTTTATATCTTGGTAGCAACGAGGTTTCAATAACCAACAAATCGAGATCACTGTCATAGGCGGCATCGCCGCGTGCATGAGAACCGAACAAGATGATTTTTTGGGGGTCGCCGTTAGAACAAATCCGCTGAACAATTTTGGCAAAGAGTGCTTCATCGACATCCGGGTAAATAGCGGTTGTATTCATGGAAAAATCCTCCCATTTTTTATCAAAAAGTACAGCGATGCCCCTGCAAAGTCAAGCTGAGACCCTATCATGCATCACTTCCCAAAAACCGCGGCAAAACTAAGAAAATCTGTAAACCCGACTTCCCCGTCTCCATCCAGATCAAACCGCACATCCCATCCCTCTATTGTGGTGCGTTTCCCAAAGTGAGAGGCAAATTGCAAAAAGTCTGCAAATTCCACCTTGCCATTGCCCGTAAAATCGTCTGTTTTTCCTTGATTAAATTTCATTGAAATGGATCGATGTCCTACCACATGATCCAGTCCGTTTTTGCCTTGAACAATAATTGTAAATTCACCAGGTATTATAGACAGAGCTTCACTTTCATAGACTGTATGAGTTCCAGTATTTTCTTTTTTAATCAATTTCACAGATCAATAGTTCGGTCAGATTGATTGACAAAAAAGTGCCGTACCCACAAATTGAGAGATCTAAAACCACCAAGTCAAAGATCCCCTCAACAAGTGAGACGGCACAATGGAACTGGCAGAAAAGATACTCAAACGTTTCAAGATTTTCAAGCCACAAAGAAAATTTTCAATCACCCTGTTCAGCGCCATTTTAACATCGCGCGGCAAGATCAATTTTCGTAATCTATCCCGTTTTTCAGATCTATCCGAGGAGACTTATTCACGCCAATATGCCAAGTCCTTTGACTTTATCGGATGCAACCGTGAGGTGATTGATGAAGCCTTTGGCAAAGACAGTGAACGGATTATTGCCTACGATCCATCCTTTATTCCCAAATCCGGTAAGAAGACGTATGGGTTGGATTATTTTTGGAACGGCTGTCATCGTCGAAGTGAAAAAGGGTTAGAAATCGCGACCCTGGCCATTGTGGATATCCAGAAAAACACAGGCTTTGCGTTATCAACTCGTCAAACCCAGCCTGCCCAGCAGGTGTCGAAACAGGTTGATACAGCCTCCCCTCAAGAAGCGGACAAGCCCGATGAGGTGAAAAAGACGGTCGAGAAAAAAGGCAAAAAGAAAAAGGGAAAAGCCCAGTCGAAAAAAAGCCATCGCAAATATGAGGAAGATGGCGAAACTCTGATTGACCAGTATTTACAGCAGTTGAAGGATGCCAAACCTTTATTGACAGCCTGTGAAAAATATACCGTTGTCGATGGTGCTTTTGCCAAGAAAAAATACGTCGATGGTGAACTGGATTTGCAGGTGATCAGTAAATTGCGCCGTGATGCCAATATGCGCTATCTCTATACAGGCCCAAAACGTGAAAAAAGCAGTGGCAGACAAAAAACCTACGACGGCAAAGTTAACTGGCAGAACCTGTCTGAGTTGGAATATGTCGGCACACAAGACGACATCGAAATCTATACGCTGATTCTCAATCACATCTCTTTAAAACGCAATGCCCGGGTCGTCGTCTTACTGGATATAAGCAACAAGGACAAGATTCGGCAGGCGATCTTGTTTTCAACCGATACAGAATTGGATGCCAAGACGCTGGTGCGATATTATAAAGCAAGATTCCAAATCGAATTTATTTTCAGAGATGCAAAACAATTCACCGGTTTGTGCGACTGCCAGGCACGGGATCAGAAACGCTTAGATTTTCATTTCAATGCCAGTTTGACCACCCTCAATTTGGCCAAACTGGAGCACCTGCAAACCCGTCCAGATGTTCAACCGAGGGCCTTTTCTATGGTCAATGTAAAAGCCTGTTATTTCAACGAATTCTTCCTTCAGAAGATTTTTTCAATGTTAGATATCGATCTGAGTTCGATTAAAAAATCTCCAGACTATCAATCTCTGCGGGATTACGGCAAAATTGCTGTCTAATTGTGACCGAATCATTGAAAGTGTGACTTATCAAGAAAACTGCTGTAATTGCGTATCCATAAATTCAAAATAAAAAATAAAAAAGACTGGTGATGCTTGCAGCATCACCAGTCTTTTATGCATTATCAGGATACTGTTTGTTTTTACCCTGATTTATTGTTCCAAATTGCGTTTTGCTTCCTTCAATGTTATCGCATTCATCGCATTTTACTTACCTGAAAACAGGCACTTTCGACGTTCCTTTATTGCCTTGGTTATCGATCTGGCCACTGATCCTGCTGTGCTGCTTCTTTGCGCACCTGATAACGCCGCCTTCGCCGAATAAAAATCCACACCAACCCAATGACAGCACCGTATTTTAACACCTCCCAGAGCCAGCCATCCCAACCCAAAATGCTCGGCCACAGCGCGGCAATAGAGGCAATAATAAACGCGTCTTCTATCCATACCCACAAAGGCCGTTCACCCATAATCATCTCCTGAAAACAAACAAAACCCATTCATTGTGCATCGTTTAGGCAACCCGACGGGCCACACTGCTTTTACCTTTTAATGCACCTGATTTTGCATGCGCTGATCTGCATCGTGCTGCAAATAAGAATACACCTGATAATTGCGATATACCAGTTTCACATAATTTCGCGTTTCTTTATAGGGAATGGTTTCGACAAATTCATCCACATCTTCTTTAGACAAATGGCGCGACCAGCGCCGGGCCGCATTTAACCCGGCATTATATGCCGACAATGCCAACCCCAACCGGCGACCATCGTCTTTGTCAAACGATTTTAAATGATCCGCCAGATGCTGCCCACCCAGGCGAATCGAAATCTGTGGATCATAAAGATCTTCGGGTGAAAAATCTTTCATATTCACTTTGCGGGCCATGTCTTTGCCCGTTGTGGGCATCACCTGCATAAGTCCACGAGCCCCAACGGGAGATTCCGCCACATGATTAAATGCACTTTCCTGACGCATGATAGCAATCATCAAATTGGGATCTATGTCCATTTCCTGTGCGGTGCGTGTGATTTCATCCCAATAATAGGTGGGATACAGCCGCCGAAAGGAAGACAGTGTCATGGGTTGTCCCTGGCGGCGTTGTGCCATCACGATTTGCCCCGACACCTGCAGGGCTTTGTTCATCGACCGAATGCGTTCATAGCGCTGTAACAAATCGTCGAGAACAAACAGCGTATTTCCAGGAATGCGCAAAACGCGATCGTATTCATCTTCGGCCAGTTGGTACAATCCAAGAGATGCCAGCACATCGCCCTTTTGCATATAAATGGAAAGTTCATAAACCTGCCCTGCCGATATCGGCACACCAGGTGTTGCGGGATAGATATCTTCCTGGATGTTTAATACCGCACGGGCACGGGCCGAATAATACGACGTTGGAAATCCTTTCGCCGCACGCCCAATCCACTTCTGTGCCTCTTCTTCTTTTCCGAGTTTCTGATAACATTTGCCAGCCCAATAATATCCCTGATCGCGCATAACCTCTTCTTCGGTTTGTTGCGCCAGTTGCAAAAAAGCCTGCACGGCCGATTCGTATTGTTTGAATTGATACAATGCAAAACCGGCCCGCCAGGCGGCTTGATCGGCATAGGTACTTTTGGGAAATGTTTTGGCCAGATCAATATAGACTTGCCGTGCCGTGCGCCATTGCCCCTGGCGTTCATAGGCCATTGCCGCATGCCAGAAAGCATCTGCCGCGCCATTGACATCGGGATATTTTTTCGCAAAATCCAAAAACAACTTTGCCGCTTGCATATCTTCACCGCGTCTGACGGCACACCGGGCCAGATCGTAGAGTGCTTTGGGCACCAGATAAATCTGGTAGGCCCGTTCAAAAGCATGTTCAGCCGTTCGATACTCACGGCTGTCATAATAGACATGCCCCAGTTCATATTGTGCCTGCCCTTGCCAGGTGAGATCTGGCACATTTTGAATCACGCGTTTGAACAATTCGGCGGCCTGGCGAAAATTTTTATTTTCCCGATAGGCAATGCCGGCATAAAACAGCTCTTCGGGATCGGTCAAATCGGCCACCCCGGCCAAGACCTGACGAACGGCTTTGTGGTCGGGATACTTTTGTATCAATTGCAAACGGTGGCTTCGAGCGCCAACAGAATCGCCTTGTGCTGTCAAAACCTGAACCAGCCCCCAATGTGCATCGGCTTTATAGGCACTTTTATCCAGCAAAGCCCGATAAAATGTGGACGCTTCTTCCAATTGCCCACTGGCCACACAAAGGGCCGCCGCACGCAACCCGGCCTCATCGCGCATCAAACTTGCGGGCGACATCTTAAACACTTGTTGGTAATATGCCACAGCCTGCTTGGTTTGCCCCACAGCCTCGGAACTTTTGCCTTTCCAAAACGCCAGATAATCAGACAGCAAGTCCATGTCTTTTTCAGCCCGTGTCAAAACATCCAGAGCCTCGGAGTTTTTGCCCAAAAACATCAAACACACCGCGCGTTGTGCAGAAATTTTGCGCACATCACCAGCGTCCAGCGCGTTTAAATCAATCGTTTCAATGGCATCTATCGCATCTTTGTATTGTCCCTGTGCAATCAGGGCCTCAACATGCACAATGGGATATTGGCGCACGCTTTTGCCAATCGGTTTGGGAAACGATACCACAACGGCCGCCATCAATCCCAGAGCGACAACAAAAACAACCCAGCGATTGGTAAAACAGGCCCTAATAGCAGAAATCACATGGGACATATTTTGATCTCACATCAAACAAACCACCAACGATAAAAAAGCCCCACCCAAACAGGCAGGGTCGATTGTACAGATATAATTTGTGAAACAACAAAACTTTAGTCGAAAACGATGCCAATGTCAAGACCAATCGCACACCCAATTGACAACGCTTGCGCACACCTGCCATGTGTGCTATTTTGTGTTTTTGATAGCCTTCTGTCTTTTGACCTGCAACCTTTCACCCGCGATTTCAGGTTCCCATGAAAGCCCTTATCCTGTCTGCCGGCAAAGGCGAACGTTTTTTCC
The DNA here is from genome assembly GCA_964200925.1 of Candidatus Latescibacterota bacterium. Taxonomy (GTDB): domain Bacteria; phylum Latescibacterota; class UBA2968; order UBA2968; family UBA2968; genus CAXNEV01. The sequence continues at coordinate 9,135 of CAXNEV010000047.1, forward strand.
CTTTTAATATCTTTCGCCCCAAACCGATGTTTCCCATTTCCAACCGCCCGTTGCTCGAATGGTTGCTCGAACGTTTTGTTCAATCGGGCATCACCGATGTTGGCATCGTCATTGGCCATCGCGGGGGCCGGGTGCGCAACCACTTTGGCAATGGCAACCGGTTTGGCTGTCACATCACTTATATTGAACAACCCACCCCCAAAGGCACAGCAAACGCTGTCTGTCAAGCGCTATCCTATATCGCCTCAGATGACGTCATCGTTGCCCATGGTGACATCTTCATCAACACCCAAGCCATTCCTACCCTGCTCAACGCATTCACCACACAAAACCGTGCGGATATCGCCGGTGTTGTTCACATGACAGACCTCGAATCCCATGTTCAGGCCCACATTAAAACCGATCAAACCATTTCATCCTACACCTGGAAACCGCGTGGAGGTGCCGGTCACGCCTTTGCCGGGCTTTATATTTTTCGCAATCAAACCCTGCCCGATCTGGCAAACACCCATGAGTTTGTGCCCCGTGCCCCATTTGGCATTGCTCCACCCGAAGGCCAGGAAATTTATGATGTTGCGCCACTGCTTTTTAAAGAAGGCCGTCCGCTCAAAGCCGTTGAAATTTCCACCCCCTATTTCGACATGGACATGCCCTGGCATCCCAAAGATGTCACGCGCCTTGCCATACGCGAAATGGCCAGCACCCTGCTCCAATCCACCATTTCACCATCGGCCACAGTCGATCCGCAGGCTCACATCACCGGCCCCATTTGTGTTGGCGAAGAAACAACTATCGCGCGCAATGTGTCTATCATCGGCCCGGTTTGGATTGGCAAAAACACCCACATTTTTGAAGGGTCTCACATCGGCCCAAATACCGTCATCGGCGACCAATGCCGCATTGGCCCTTATGCCAAAATCTCTGGCACAGTCGATGTCAATTGCCACATCACCTATCTGGGCGAATTCAGTGGCATTATGCTGGAAGAAGGCCGCGTGACCCATCAAATTCAACTGTGCGGCATCTTTGGGGAACGCGCCGAAATTGGCGCAGGCACCCAGGTGGGCACCCTGCGTTTTGACGATGCCGAAATTGAGGTTGACGTGCTGGGCATTCGCCGCAAAGCCCCCGGTTTTACCGGTGTGCTTTTTGGCGATTATTCCCGCACGGGCATTGGCGCAATGATCATGCCCGGCCGCATCGTGGGCCCCTGTGCGATGGTTGGGGCCGGTGTTGTTTTGATGAAAAACGTGCCTCCCTACAAAGCCGTTCTGGTCAAACAACAACTCGACGAAATCGACTGGTCGCCCCAGATATACAACCGATAATTTAACGGAGCAACCATTCTCTTGAAATACCGCCTCCTGTGTCCAAAAGCGATTTTGATATGTGCTGATCGTCCATTCATGAAAGGCATTTTATGGCAAAAAAAGCCCTGATCACCGGCATCACCGGGCAAGATGGTTCTTATTTATCCGAGCTGCTGCTTGAAAAAGGGTATGACGTTCATGGCATTGTGCGCCGCGTGGCCCTTGAAGATCCCGAACACCGCCTGGGACGCATTGCCCATCTGGAACAAAAAATCCATTTGCACCCCGCCTCGCTTGAAAGTTATCCAAGCATCTACAACGTGGTCAAAACCATTCAACCCGATGAATGTTATCACCTGGCGGCACAGAGTTTTGTACACACCTCTTTTGAAGATGCCTTTTCAACGCTGAATTCCAACATCAACGGCACGCACTTTGTGCTGGCGGCCCTTCACGATCTGGCACCCCAATGCCGATTTTATTTTGCCGGCTCCAGCGAAATGTTTGGAAAAGTGGAAGAAGTGCCGCAAAAAGAAACGACCCGTTTTCACCCGCGTTCGCCTTATGGCATTTCCAAAGTGGCCGGGTTTGATCTCACCCGGAATTACCGCGAAGCTTATGCCATGCATGCATCAAGCGGCATTTTGTTCAATCACGAATCACCGCGCCGCGGTTTTGAATTTGTCACCCGAAAAATCTCTTCTCATGTCGCCCGCATCAAACTGGGCCTGGCAACCCACCTGCTTCTTGGCAACCTCGATGCCAAACGCGACTGGGGCCATGCCCGCGACTATGTGCGCGCCATGTGGACCATGCTACAACAGGACATACCCGACGATTATGTCATTTCCACCGGAGAAACCCACGCCGTGCGCGAATTTTGCGACATTGCATTTTCCCACGTTGGCCTTGATTATCGCGAGCACGTACAAACCGATCCTCGTTTTTATCGGCCCGCCGAAGTTGAACTGCTCATTGGCGATTGTACAAAAGCAAGAGAACAACTCGGATGGACCTACAACACCCCATTTGAAAATCTCGTTAAAGAGATGGTCGATGCCGACATGGCATACTTCACACACAAACAATAACCACAGGAGCAACACCCATGTCCACCAAACAAAATGATTTTATCTGGGCCTATCTGCTTCACCTGGGCTACAACATGTGGTCTGACCGCGAATGTCCCGAATGGAAATTCACCCATGTCAGCGCCAAACCCTACCTGCGCGTTGATCAACCCGTTTGGGACGAAGTGCTGGATGGCCTTCAACATGCGGGTTTTAACATGATTGTCATCGACCTGGGCGAAGGGTTAAAATACCAATCCCATCCCGAACTATCTGTCAAAGGTTCCTGGACACCCAAAAAACTTGCACGCGAACTCGACAACATGCGCAAACGCGGCCTCGAACCCATTCCCAAACTCAACTTTTCCACCGCCCACGATGCCTGGATGGGACCGTATGAACGCTGTGTTTCCACCCCCACCTATTACCGCGTGTGCAAAGATCTCATCGCCGAAACCATCGACCTGTTTGACAAACCGCGCTTTTTCCATCTGGGCATGGACGAAGAAACCGCCCAACACCAGCGGCACTATGCCTATGCGGTTTTGCGCCAGCATGATCTCTGGTGGCACGACCTTCACTTTTATTGTGAACAAACCGAAAAAGGCGGGGCACAACCCTGGGTCTGGTCCGACTATGTCTGGCATCACCCGGAAGCCTTTTACAAACACATGCCCAAATCTGTGCTCCAGAGCAACTGGTATTACGGCAAATCATTCGCCAAAGATGTCACAGGGGCTCAGGCTTATCGCGGCCTGGAATCACACGGTTACGATCAGATTCCCACCGGCAGCAACTGGTCTTGCCCCGAAAATTTCCAGCGCACCGTTTCCTTTTGCAAAAAACACATTCCCGCCAAACACCTTAAAGGTTTTTTCATGACCGTTTGGCGACCCACCCTCGAAGAATGCCGCGACCGACACATCGACGCCATTCGCCTATCTGCAAAAGAAATTGCGCGGTAAAATATCATTCACCCATAAATAAGGAGGGCGTGCTCGCTGGAAAATTGAAAATGAAATCTTCAATACGCTGAAGAATCAGGGCTACAACCTAAAGCACAACTGATGATTTCGGGCGTCAGGTGTTGAGTGGGATTTATCTGTATCGGATTGTGGCAGGCAATTTTGTTGAAACGAGAAAGATGCTCATTTTGAAATGAGCATCCAACAAAAAGAGCAAAAGGCAGCCGGTTTGTTGCAATCGGGCTGCCTTTTGCTCTTTGACTTTTTACCACAGACTTTGTTTTGAACGCACTTTGCGCTGCGTTTTAATACCCCTTCTCACGCGCCTTCATGCGCGGATCATAAGCCGCCAAAAGCCCGTCTTCGGTCACTTCAATCAACCGCATATTGGCGGCGGCCGATCCTTTTTTGTTGAGCGTGTACCCAATAGACTTCAAATAATTGGGCGCAATCTCGCCAAACTCTTCTTCCAAACGCACCCACTCATTGCCTTCCGAATGCACACGCGGGGCACCAATTGACCACTCGGTATCTTCTTCTAAAACCAACCGACGGGTCAGCACCTGAAACATCGACGACGGAATGCGCGTGCCCCCCGATGCCCCAAGCGTCATCACCGGTGCCCCATCGCACAAAATGATGGCCGGGCACATATTCGTCACCGGGGCTTTGCCAGGGCCAACCGAATTTTTCAACCCAGACCCCGGATCAAAACGCGACATTCCCGAATTCATCAACAGCCCCATTTTGGGAATGGTGACAAACGACCCAAATGCCGGGCCGTGCGTTAATGTGATCGCCACCATATTGCGCTCAGAATCCACCACCGAAATA
>CAXNEV010000048.1:0-13250 GCA_964200925.1 Candidatus Latescibacterota bacterium
GCAACCACCACGCCCCCTTGAACATTTTCTTTTTCAACCACTGTTTGTGGCAAATACAAACCAACCTGTGTGCGTTCTTCCATATCTTCCGGTTTAATCAAAACCCGATCGCCTACAATAATCAATTCCTTATTACCAATGCGCATTTCTGTTTCCTATTTGTGTATGTGTGAGAGTTATCGCAATCCTTGCGGTGCTTTGGCACACCGGAAACCAATGTGATCTTGCATGGTTGACAGGGGGGCATAATGCCGCTGAGAACATCGAACACCCATCCGATTTTCAGCATAAAACCCACCGCGACATACCCGATACTGACCACCAGACGGCCCGGTGGGGTTGTCAACCGGAGCTGTTTTATAATAATCGTCATAATACCAGTCAGCACACCATTCCTGTACATTGCCGCACATATCAATCACACCATAAGGACTGGCTCCACCTGGAAATTGATCCACAGGAGTGGTGCCGCCATAGTCATTGCTTGAATTGACATTGTCTTTGCGAAATGCATCTCCCCAGGAATAGGTTTGCCCCACCGTGCCCCGGGCAGCTTTTTCCCATTCGGCCTCGGAGGGCAACCGTTTGCCGACCCATTCGGTATAATCAATCGCATCTTGCCAACTGACATTGGTCACCGGGTGATTGGCCTGTTCTAACGAATACGTGCCACTTGTCCAATGCGGCGGCCGGCGATGCCCGGTTACATCGACAAACATTTTGTATTCCTGGTTGGTAACAGGATACCGATCAATCCAAAAGGCATTTAATAAAACAGTGTGCGCAGGTTGTTCATCGCGAGATCCTTCATCGTCACCCATCAAAAAATCCCCAGCATCAATGAGAATCATTTCTGTGGGATTGAGCTGTTCTTGCAGTTGTTTGCGCTGTTCGTCTAAAGTTGTCAGCTCTTGTTTGAGATTTTCAATGCGCCTCAAACTTTCTTCTGTAACCTGCTCGCTTTCCTGGATCTGTTTTTCTACATTGGAGCGGCTGGACTCCAATTGCTCCACGGTTGGTTGCAACAGGGACGCTTGTTTGCGAAATACCGCAAATATCTGAAAACAAAAAGCGCCAAAACCGAGAATCAAAACCGGATAAACCCAATCCATAAATGGCTTTCCTTATAAAAACTCGGCAACCTTAAAAGCCAGAAAAATTCCTAACTTTCTTAAAAGTAAACCATTACAAACACCCTGTCAACCATCATTTGGTGGCAACAAAAAGACCCACGATAAAAACACATGGGTCGTAAATGGCGACGTTTGAAATGTCCGATCTGTGTATGTGGCGATTAATTTAAAACATGATCGCCAATCACTTTTTGCAGCAGAACCATCGGTATGGAATAGGACATTTCGGATTCAATCTGTACGATTGCCCAATCCCCAGACACACCAATAATTACCCAAGGACCCCATTGAACGTGATCCTTGTCTTGGTACATAACGGTATCGCCACATTGAAGTACGATGTCCCCCGACATATGTCCCCCTTTATCAAAACGACGCTTGGCAGCTCCGAGTTTTCCGTAAATAAACGCATAACGCGTGCCATTTGAACATAAAAAACAAAAATTTTTGTAATTTGTTATTTTACATGAAGATGCTTATTGTGGAATAATTGAATGTTGAAAAAAGAATGACAAACCAGAACTTGTCAATGATGCAAATCCTCCATTTTTGGAGCAAAACAACCATCCCCATTAAACAAAAAAAAACCGGATGGCATCCGGTTTCACCATTTAACCAAACCAACCACCGCTGATGGAATACACACATGACAAAAACCACTCTGCTGCTGTTGGTTGAGGGAACGCCCATCCATCGCGTTTTACTCGGTTACAAAAAAACCGGTTTTGGCAAAGGCAAATACATGGGCATTGGCGGCAAAATAGAACCAGGAGAAACTGCTGTTCAAGCCACCCTTCGGGAAATGTATGAAGAAACGGGCGTTGTTGTTTTACAATCGGATCTGCATTTCGCTGGACATATCGCCTATTATTTTCCCACCCAACCCGAATGGGATCTCACCGTTTGCGTTTTTCTGGCCAATCGCTGGCAAAACCAACCGGAAGAACACGATGAAATACGCCCAGAATGGTTTGCAACAAATCAATTGCCTTTTCACAGCATGTGGGACGATGCCCAATACTGGTATCCGCACGTCCTTTCAACAAAAACCATTGACGCCACATTTGTATTTAAATCTGACAATCAGACAGTTGATACCCACACCCTGACCATCACCTGATTGCCCGATGGTTATACCACCAGTTCTTGCCGCACACCGCGCAGATCCATCTCAAATTCTATTTCAACAATAGGGGGCCGCGTTAAAAACCACTGCACGCCGTAACAAATTGCCGATCCCAACCTGTGCAAGATGACATCTTTAACCACCCCATCAATCGCGTGCGCTGTATAAATATCCACCGCGCGCACCATATCCCAGGTGCCACCCAAACCCATAAGCCGCTTGTCCATCACCCCCATCACATACATTGCTTTTTCACGCATGGCATCCGACGTGATCTCCCCCCGCCTTAAAATGCCATCACTCACCAGTTCGCGCGATGCCAGTTCGCCCGCCCCAGCGACCACCAGTGTCTGCAAACCATCCTCTTGCTGAGGTATTGTATAGGAAAAGGCATGTAAAACGGGTGTCACGGGTGCATGTAAAACAGGTGCAACGTTGGTGCGAGCCACGGGATTATGGCCATCAACAAAAAGATCCCAATCTTTGAGCACCCGACAATATTCGCAGTTAAAATCTATAAATCCATCCATCGTATACGGTGTGGGACAGCGCAGTTCAATGCCGCAAAGCGCTTTCCGGTTTCGGCCAATGCCTTTAAGATGGGCATCAACGGCTTCAAAACCCTCCCGCCATGGCAAGGGTTGTTTGAATATTGCATGGATAATTTCATATCCCGGCATGGCAATTACCCCGCTGGAATAGGGTGCAATACCTGCTAAAAATCGATAACCGCCTTTTGCATTTTCAAGTAACATAAACACCTCTTTCCGTAATTTTAATACGTTTCTCTAATAGCCTTGATTTTTTTTGCTGAAATTTTTGCAGAACCTTCAAACCGTCAAATTTTCTCTCAACCATCTTCGAAATCGCGATAAAAAAAACTGGAACTTCAAAAAATTCATAGAATTGTTTGAAAATCGAACGGTTGACTTTAGATGTCAAACTGACGATAATTTACCATGTGTGCCTGTAAATTTTTATTCCAAACAACATGTTTCTGCTTGACAGCGCTTTCGAAATGGTTCATATATCGCTTGTTCATTTTGGCTCACCCAGACCCAGTATTGCGCAACACTCCCTGCGAACGAGGTGATTGCATTGCCCAGAATTTCCACCAGTTCCAACGAAGTCAAAGATGCCCTGCATCGCTATCTTGAAGACGTGGCCACCTCCCAACCGCTATCGTCTAAAGAAGAAGTCGAACTGGCTTGCCGAATCAAAAAAGGCGACATGAAAGCGCGTGCCAAACTCGTCGAGGCCAATCTGCGTTTTGTCATCACAGTTGCTCGCGAATATCAAAACCAGGGTGTGCCTCTGGTAGATTTAATCAGCGCAGGCAATTTGGGCCTGATTACGGCTGCCGAAAGATTTGACGAAACCAAGGGATTCAAATTTATTTCCTATGCCGTTTGGTGGATTCGGCAAGCGATCTTGCAAACCCTGGCCGAACATTCGCGCGTGGTGCGATTGCCGCTCAATCGGGTCGATTTGCTGCGCCGTATATCGCGTTATTCCAGCAACCGACACCAGGCCACGGCATCACGCCCGGCTGAAGAAGAAATTGCCGAAGAACTGGGCATCACTGTTGAACAGGTAATGGATACGCTGGCCAGCGGTCAGCGCATTTTGTCACTGGATGCCACACTGGGTGATGATGAAGAAAACAGTTTGCTCGAAATCATGCCCGACACGTCGCAAGAATCACCCGATACCATGGCCATGCGCAATTCGCTGGAACACGAAATTAAAGCCGCGTTGAGCACCCTCGACGATCGCGAACAACAGGTCATTCGCCTCTACTTTGGTTTGGGTGGCGAACATGAAATGACCCTTGAAGAAATCGGGACGCGGTTTCGCCTCACACGCGAACGCGTGCGTCAAATCAAAGAAAAAGCCCTGCGCAAATTGCGCCATCCCACACGCGGGCGCAAATTAATGCCCTATGCCGAAGAACCATAAACAAAACAAACGATAAACAGATCAATAGCGAGGAATGCGTTCCTCGCTAATTTTTTTGTGTGAAATCCGCCCAACAACGCGCGGCGATAAATCACCGCGCTACCCATATCAAGCCCCATTCGGGGCTAACCCAACCCGGTTCCACCGAGCTTCTTATTTGAGCGAGGTCATTCATGGCCTCCCGTTCATAACCTCATATTCATGACCTCACAAACTACCGCCCATTTATACCATCACTTCTCCGCTTTCTCTATACCCCACACCAATTCTCGAAATCTTTGGCCGCGCTCTTCAAAATTGCGAAACTGGTCATAACTTGCCGATGCAGGAGAAAGCAAAACCGTCGCGCCCGGTTGGGCCAGTGTCGAAGCCAGGTCAACAGCTTCTGTCAGATCTTTCACGCGATGAATCTGCGTTTGCGCCCCCTCTGGCACCGATGCGGCAATGGCCTCTGCCGTTTTTCCCAGCACAATCAAATGGACCACACGCTGTCCAATCACCGGCCCCAAACCATCAAACGCAATGCCTTTGTCATACCCCCCTGCAATCAACACAAGTTTTCCGTCAAAAGCATTAAGCGCCACATGCGTGCGATCCGGACTGGTGGCAATAGAATCGTTCACATACATCACACCGCGCACCACTCCCACGCGCTCCAGCCGATGCGGCACACCTTCAAATGCCTTGAGAATTGCAGCCACATGCATCTCCGACACCCCCCATGCAACAGCCGCACCCGTTGCCGATAGTGCATTGGCCAGATTGTGTTGTCCGGGCAATTTTAGATCTGCCGCCGAACACACAGTCTTTTCAATTCCTCTTATCGCATGCCGAATTTCCCCACCGCGCACAAAGACATCCTCTTTACCATCCAGACAAAAAACCACGCGTTTTCCCTCTATTACCCAACCCGATACCTCGGCATCATCCCCATTCACCACAGCCCAATCATGGGGTGATTGATGAAGCACAATCTGTTTTTTTGCCCATTTGTATGCCTCAAGTGAACCGTGTACATCGATGTGATTGGGCGCAAAATTGGTCACCACGGCAATGTGTGGGCTCCACGGCAATTCTCCCAAGCGATCCAGTTGAAAACTCGACAGTTCTAACACCACAGGTGCATCGACCTCAATTTTGTCCAGATCGTCCAACAGGGATTTTCCGATATTTCCCCCAATCAACGTTCTTGGATCTTTGCGCTTTAACATCGCACCGATCAACGATGTCGTCGTCGTTTTGCCACTGCTACCGGTAATGCCAATCACCTTTGCCGGACACCGCGACACAAACAAATTGATCTCCGTGGTAACCGGCACTCCCGCCATTTCCGCCGCCTTTAAAAAAGACGAAGAGCGAGGCACCGCCGGATTGGCCACCACCAGATCTGCCAGTTGAAAATCGGTTTCATCGTGCCCCCCCAGTTTAAACACCACAGACAACCCGTTTAGCGCCTTTACAGAAGCATCCAGTTCCTGTGCCGAACGCAAATCGGTCACCGTCACCTGTGCCCCTTCTCGAACCAGAAACCGCACAGCGCCAACACCGCCGCCAAACAACCCCAACCCCATCACCAGCACGTGTTTGCCCTGAAGTGCCATGTCCATCACACAATTCCTATATAGCAACGGTTATTTGCGTTTTAAAGGTCTCTGCCTTCTAAAATAAAAATCAAAATTTCTGCCGTTGTTAACAAGTCCAGAGCATTGTGGTGCAAAATATCGCGCATCTGCACCGCATTGCCCGTTTGTACAAACCGATGATACGCATCGGGAATTTCAGCACCGGGAATATCCCCTCGCCGCACCCGTTTGCAAATATATTGCTCCAGTGTTTGCAACTTGCAATTGGGCAACCGCCGCTTCCACCGCCGACGGGCCACATGCAACATATCAATGTGCGCCTGGTGAAACTGAAAAGGCACGCCCATAAAAACCGAACGATCCCGAATGTACGGCAAATCGTAGGAGCGGCCATTAAAACTCACCACAATCTGCGAAGTTTTGATCATATCAGAAAAATGCATCAACAATGCCGGCTCCTCGGTATAATCGCGCGCCAGCAATTGTTGTATGCACAATGACCCGTTTATATAACCCAGCACACCCACCAAAAATAGCGGTGTGCCTGCCGTGAGCCCCGTGGTTTCAATATCGACATAGATCACATCTTCGGGACAAACTTGCGATAATTTGCCAAACGATTCATCCCCAAGCCCTGCGGTTAAAGCGCCAATGGTGCACTCATAACGCTCTTGAAACCCGCCCCCCCCACCATGCAGCAACGCCTGAATCGATTTTTCAATCAACAAAAATTGCCCTGCTTGGTTGCCAATCTCTTCACCCGGAGCCACTTCTTTTAAGGTCAGGCGCAACCGAGCATCTGCGGCAGTTGCCACAATCTGCAAATCCTTTGGCTCTATCGCAGGCACATCTACAATTGGTTCGCGTTTTTTGCCAGATACCCTGGGGGGCGTTTCAGGTTTAGTTGCCCTTTCCTCATCCCCGGTCTCAACATCGTGTTTGAGATCGCGGCGGTTGAGCGCTGCAATGCGTTTGCGCATTTCTTCAGAAATCATAACCACTCCTTAAAAATCCCATCTTCCCCTGCCATCTTCCTACCGGTTTGTTCGGCAACCCACCGGCTTGACACGCCACATTTTGTTTTTGGCTCTCAACCCGTGACTCGCGACCCGGTTTAATATAGTCTTCTCATCACAATTCCGTCAAGGTTCACTATAGGGGTAAAAAAATACTCGCATCTCCACACGAGATTCATTAAGTTGGTGCCTCCATAAAAATTGAGATTTCATCGATTTTTCGGGCAACAATGCCATTTCCAACATCGGCCAGCTCGTGTCTGATCAGTTGGGCACCACCTTCGGTGTATTCCCTGCGGGAATCTTGCCGCTTCGCTGATTCGTTGATTCGCACATGACTCGCTTCGCTCGTGATCAGCAGGGCACCACCTTCGGTGCATTCCCTGCGGGAATCTTGCCGCTTCGCAGCACCCACTGATTCGCACAAATGCCTATGTCTCCTTACTTTTTTCTTGTCATCCTTTTTCTTTTTGGGTGCCTGCCTTCCGATCCTGGCAATAAAACGGTCACAGGACAAGCCGCCCGGTCCAATGCCGCCATTTACAATACCCGTGCACCCAAACACATCAATCCCGCCATTCTTGAAAAACGCGCCTTTCATGAAGCGCCAATGCTGGCCGAAAGAGTTGCACGCGGCAAACTGCCACCCGTATCCGAGCGGTTGCCCGAAAATCCCCTTGTGATCATAGCTGTGGATACCATCGGTCAATATGGCGGAACCCTTCGCCGGGCACTTACAGGCGACATTGTGCAAACCGCCGGTGTGAGCAAAACCATTGGCGAAGATTTAATGGGTTATTCCCGCCCCCTGCCCGACAGCATCGAATTTAACCTGGCCGAAAGTTGCGAATTTCAAGACAACGGCAAAATCGCCATTTTTAAACTCCGAAAAAACGTCAAATGGTCCGACGGCCATCCATTCACGGTCGATGATATTCTGTTCTGGTATTACGACATGGTACTCAACGACGATGCCCGCGCCGATGCCGTTCCGCCCAGTGTTTGGTTTGTGGACAACAAACCCATTCAGATGGAAAAAGTTGACGATCACACATTAAAAATCACCTCACCCAAACCGCTGGGACGCGTGCTTCACGCCCTGTGCAGTGGTGATTCTGCCCGCCCCAAACACTATTGGGCCCCCTATCATCCCAAATACAACCCGGCAACCACCTACCAGACGTTTCGCGACAGCACCACCGGAGCCCAGCTCATTATGAAACCCGGAGTGCCCCGATTGTCGGCATGGGTTCCTGTGGAATGGATTCGCGGACAGCGCATCGTGTACGAACGCAATCCGTATTATTACAAAATCGACACCGCCGGCAATCAGTTGCCCTATGCCGATTATATCAGTTTCACTGTGATACAGGATCCCCAGGTCATTCTGCTCAAATTTATCAATGGCGAAATCGACCTGTTTGGCCGCTATTCCAGAGTCAGCATGTTTCCCACGTTGCGCGCCGAAGAAAAAAAAGGGCGGTTTAAACTGCGCATCACAGGCCCCGACCGCGGGCCTGCCTTTTATCTCAATTGGGACGCGCCCAAACCCGCTTTGCGCGAAGCCTTTCGAAATCGCAACGTGCGCATCGCCATGTCTCATGCGGTCAACCGCGAAGAAATCGGCCAGATTGTTTATCACGGATTGCTCGTCCCTTCGGGATATTCCTTTGCGCCATCCAATCCGTATTTTTCAGAAGAAGCCTACTACAAATACACCCCATACAATCCCGAACAATCCAGACAAATGCTCGATGCGGCTGGATATCGCGACTCGGATGGTGATGGGTGGCGCGAATTTAAAGACGGATCGCGTTTTGAATTTAACATCGACGTCACACCGGGTGAAGGAGTCGATGTATCCGAACTCATCGCCGAACACTGGCGTGCCGTTGGATTAAAAGTCAATCTCAATATTTCTTTGCGCGACATCATCTGGCCGCGCCGCCTCAACGGAGAATTCGACATCCACCAATGGGGCATGGAAGGCCCCGACGATCCGCTGGGCCGCCTCAACGATTGGGCCATTATGGCGCCCAATGTACCGTTCTGGCATCGCAATGCCTCAAAAGAAGGCCCGCCCTGGCTTCATGAAGCCACACAGCTCATCAAAGAAGTGCTCACAACTGTGGATACCGCCCAGGTGCGCAAAAACATGATCCAAATGCGCGACCTTCACACCGATAACATTCCCGTTATTGTTGTGGGATCTGCTTATACCGTCTGGGGGGCCAATGTGCGCCTGGGCAATGTGCCCTATCAGGGAACCAACGCCGATGAATATCGCGGCTGGAGCCGGCCGGTTTTTCACGAACAGATTTTCATCAAACGAATAGACGAATAGACAAATCTGGATTCGCTGAATCGCTGATTTTTTTTGGAGTCCACACCCATGACCCATTATTTTATCCGCCGCTGTTTGCACATGTTTCCCACGCTGATTCTCATTTCCATGGTCAGCTTTGCGGTCATCCAGGCCCCACCCGGCGATATGCTCACGTCTCGTCTGGCCGAACTGGCCGAACAGGGCGAACTCGGTTCAGAAAGCGCCATGGCCCAAATCGAAATTCTGCGCGAGCGTTATGGCCTCAACGACCCCCTTTATTTGCAATATTTTCGCTGGATCTGGAATATCCTGTCCAAAGGCGACTTCGGCCAGTCTTTCACCTACGAAATGGACGTGATGGAACTGCTCGGAGAACGCCTCGGTCTCACGCTGGCCCTCACGCTGTCCACCCTCATTTTCACATGGTTGGTGGCCATTCCCATTGGCATTTATTCAGCCACACGACAATATTCCCTTGGCGATTACAGCTTCACGTTTATGAGCTTCATTGGATTGGCCACACCCAATTTTTTGCTCGCACTGGTCATCATGTTCATCCAGGTCACCGTTTTTGAAACCGAATCTGTTGGCGGTCTGTTATCTCCCCAATTTATCGGCACACCCTGGTCATGGAACAAAGTTGTGGATTTGCTCAATCACATCTGGGTGCCCATTCTCGTGATCGGCACCGGCAGCACCGCCGGCATCATGCGCATCATGCGCGGCAACCTGCTCGATGTGCTGGGGCAACAACACATTCAAACGGGCCGCGCCAAAGGCCTCAAAGAACGCACGGTCATTGTCAAATACGGCGTGCGCATTGCCATTAACCCGCTGGTCAGCCGTCTGGGCTTGGAATTGCCCGGCCTGCTTTCGGGTGCTGTTGTCACGGGCATTGTGCTGGGCCTGCCCACAGCCGGTCCCATTTTTCTCACAGCCCTAACCTCACAGGATATGTATTTGGCCGGTGCCTTTTTGCTTTTGGCAGCCACCTTTCTTCTGATTGGCAACCTTCTGGCCGACATTCTGCTGGCCTGGATCGATCCGAGGATTCGTTATGAGTAATGTCATCGATAAAGTGCCCGAACCCGTCACCCTGCCCGAGGCCGTGGTGGCCACCGCAACCTATTCCCAGCACAAGCTCATCTGGCGGCGATTCAAAAAACACAAAGCTGGTGTGATAAGTGGATATGTGATCATTTTATTGTACGTCAGTGTATTCCTCGGTGAATTTCTCGCTCCGCACAATCCGTCACACCGATTTTACCAGTTTGTGCATTTGCCTGCCCAAAGCATTCATTTTTTCTCAAAAGACGGGTTTCACCTGCGCCCGTTTGTCTATGGCATTAAAAGTGATTTTGATCGGCAAACCGGCGTCAAAACCTATACTGAAGACGCCTCAAAACGCCATCCCCTCTATCTGTTTGTGCGCGCTCACGAATATTCCTTCTACGGGTTATTCACCTCCAACATTCACTTATTTGGCACTGGCTCAGATAACCCCATGCACCTGTTGGGCACCGACCGTTTTGGCCGCGACATGCTTTCGCGCATCATCATAGGAGGCCGCATCAGCCTCACCATTGGCCTGTTTGCCGTGTTCATCAGCCTCACGCTGGGTTCGGTGCTCGGCGTCATTTCGGGTTATTATGGCGGCACCATCGACAACCTCATTCAGCGCATCATCGAGTTGATCTTTGCCTTTCCATCCATTCCCATCTTAATGGCCCTCAGCGCGGTTTTGCCCCCCGAATGGCCCTCCCATCTGGTTTTTATGGGCATTGTCACAGTTTTGTCCCTCGTTGGTTGGGGCGGTCTTGCCCGTGAAATTCGGGGCAAAACGCTGTCTATTCGCGAAGCCGATTTCATTTTGGCCGCCCGCGTGTGTGGAGCCAAAGATCGCCGCATCATCTTTCGCCACTTGCTGCCTTCCATGTTCAGCCACATCATCGTCATCGCCACACTGGCCATTCCGGGTTTCATCCTGGGTGAAAGCACCCTGAGTTTTCTCGGTCTGGGCATTAAACCGCCCATGACCTCGTGGGGATTGTTGTTATCCGATGCCATGAACATCCACTCGCTCAGCCTCTACCCCTGGTTGCTCATTCCAGGAGGATGTATCATCATTGCCGTTTTGTCTTTCAACTTTTTGGGCGATGGTCTGCGAGATGCCGCCGATCCGTATTCAAGCAGGTAAACACCCTTCAGACGACCTTCTGGGCTACCCCCAATGCCTGTTGTTTTTTGACCTGCGACTCGCGACCCGTGACTTTGATTTTCTTGAGGAACCCCATGACACACCATACATCCACCGCCCAGGCTCCTTTGCTTGAAATTAAAAATTTAAAAACCTATTTCCACACCGACGACGGTGTGGTGCGCGCGGTTGATGGGGTGTCTTTTTCGATTGGCCGCAGACAAACCCTCGGTGTGGTGGGTGAAAGCGGATGCGGCAAAAGCATCACCGCCTTTTCCACTATGCGGCTCATTGCCAGCCCGCCAGGTAAAATTGAAAGCGGTGAAATCCTGTTTCGAAAAGACCCTGACAAACCGCCGATTGACCTGGTCAAGCTCAACGCAAAAGGGAGCCAGATGCGCAGCATTCGCGGCAACGACATTGCGATGATCTTTCAAGAACCCATGACATCGCTTAGCCCAGTGCACACCATTGGCAACCAGATTGGCGAAGCCATCGTTCTGCATCAAACCGTTAATAAAAACGAAGCCCGAAAACGCACCATTGAATCCCTCAACAGAGTGCTCATGCCCCGGCCCGAACGCCAGGTGGATGCTTATCCACACGAACTCTCCGGTGGCATGCGCCAGCGCGCGATGATCGCCATGGCCCTTTCGTGCAATCCCAGCCTGCTTATTGCCGATGAACCCACCACTGCCCTCGACGTTACAGTGCAAGCCCAAATTCTCGACTTGATGCGCCAGTTACAAACCGATATTGGCATGGCCACTATGCTCATCACACACGACCTGGGCGTGGTGGCCACTATGGCCGATTATGTTGCGGTGATGTACCTGGGTAAAATTGTCGAATATGCCGATACGCGCACCATCTACAAAAATCCCAAACACCCCTATACCAGAGGGTTGCTCAACTCCATTCCCAAAATAGGAAAAAAACAACGCCTCATTCCCATTGTCGGATCCATTCCCGATCCCTTTACCATCCCAAAAGGCTGTGCTTTTGCCCCGCGATGCCCCCATGCCACAGACAAATGTCGGGAAGAACCCCAATTGCTCGAAATTGCGCCCGGACACCAGGTCAGTTGCTGGTTAGAAGTAAGATAGTGCGAAACTCTGAACTCTAAACCTCAAAGAGTCCCTATATGTCCATAGACCGTCTTCCCCTTCTCCAGGTCACCGACCTCAAAGTGTATTTCCCAATTAAAAAGGGCATCTGGCGCAAACTGGCCGGATATGTCAAAGCCGTTGATGGTGTTACCCTCACGCTCAATCGAGGTGAAACCCTCGGGCTGGTGGGTGAATCGGGATGTGGCAAAACCACCACGGGCCGATCCATTATTCGCCTCATTGAACCCACCGATGGGAAAATCGTTTTTCACCACAACAACAAAGCCATTGATTTGCGCAGCCTTGAAAAAGAAGAGATGCGCAGCCTGCGCCGCGAATTGCAATACATCTTTCAAGATCCTTTTTCTTCTCTCAATCCCCGCATGACAGTATTTGACATTGTGGCAGAACCCCTTGTTGTCAACAATGTGGCCAAAGGCAGCGATCTTGAAAACCGCGTTGAACAGTTATTCATGCGCGTGGGGCTTCGCCCCGATCACCTGCGCCGATATCCCCATGCATTTTCCGGCGGGCAGCGCCAGCGCATTGGCATTGCTCGCGCTTTGGCGCTCAATCCCAAACTCGTCATTGCCGACGAACCCGTTTCAGCCCTCGATGTTTCTGTGCAAGCCCAGGTCATCAATTTAATGGAAGATCTGCAGCAAGAATTTAACCTCACCTTCCTGTTTGTGGCCCACGACTTGAGTGTGGTCGAACACATTTCCGACCGCGTGGCCGTGATGTATTTGGGGCAAATTGTCGAAATTGCCAGTGCCGAAAAACTGTATCTAAAGCCTCTGA
>CAXNEV010000049.1:0-13207 GCA_964200925.1 Candidatus Latescibacterota bacterium
AGAGGCCATCACGGGTGTGAACCTGTCCTATTACGACCTGTATCCGGCTCTTTTTGGCCTGCCCAATCTGTCACCTGATGATCTGCCCCATGTCACCCGATTTGTACCGGGTAACCGTGTCTTGCTCGAAATTCAAAACCCGCTCTGGACGCGCCGCCTGTGGATGGACCGCCGCACAGCCACACTGCTTGAAGAACAAATCTCTTCACCCGATGGGCAACGCCTTTCCCGGCGTGTGCTGTCCAATTACCGAGAGGAAAATGGATTCATCTTTCCCGGACACATCGAAATTCAACAGGGCGAAGACTTCATCAAAATGGATGTACAATGGCGCAAAATCAATACCGGCCTTGCCGATGACACCTTTCGCCTCATTGTGCCCAACGATGCCACGCGGCATGAAATAGAATAAAAATAAGACGATAGACGATGGTTAAAAACGCGTTTGAACGTTCCAACGCATTTTCAAAAATGCAACCGAACCAGCGTGGGTGTCACCTCTATTTTGTGCGGTGCCGGATGACCGGGTGGATCCAGCACAAATGTCCTGGCCAGTTCGACAGAAAACAACCCATTTAAAAATCCAAACGCCGCACCAGCAGTTCCACCAACAACAGCGCCGTAGAGCACCTCCTGCTTAACGGTAGCCCCTTCATACACAGCCCCTGCCATCAACCCGGTCAAACCACCCACAATAGCCCACTGAATCCCCCCTTGAACAGTTTTCTGAATCACCCCAATTCCTCCGCGCCCACCAATAGAAACCTGCGAAACAGTTTCGATATCAACCCGGCGAAATCCCAATGGGGTTTCAATTAACAACTGCCCATCCTCCACCACAGGCAAAAGCCTCCCTTTCACCCGTCCGCCATCGAATAATATCACAGAACCATTCAAACGCCGAAGGGATATAAACTTCGGCGTCACCGTTGAACATGTCACCGTCTCATCCAGTTCTTTAGGCTCCGCCAACGCCGTATCAGACACCCCAATCATTCGATTCAAATAATTTTGGATGCGGCCCAACTCCGCCCGATCATTGAGGCGCAACAATTGGTCTTGCAAACCCCATTCATTTCGATAAACCACTTTGATACCGTATTGTCCATCGGATAACTTCATAAACACAGCCGACTGAAACCCTTCAATCGGATAGGTCAACGTGGGCACATTCAGCTTGCGATTGTAAACCGTCTCACCCTGAAACATGCCAAACCGATTGCACACTTCCAGATCAATCTCCCGCCCCACTTCAGGTGCCATCACCACAAGCGTCCCCATCACGTCGCGCACCTCCACAACAGCCCATTTGTCACCATAGGGGCGCAGTTCACGCCGAACCAGAGACGAATCTGTCATGGCATGTGCCGATCCGCAAAATACCACAAAAAACAGTAAATACAGAATAACATGGCCCATAAAAACCTCCTTCAATCTCAACCTATTCCCGGCAATCCTTCACGCCGTATGATTCATCCTTTCCAGAATGGTTTTCCCGCGTTTTTTCACGTCAAACCTGTGTGTCACCTCACCCACTCGAATATAAAATCCCTGATCATCCCGTTCCACCGTCACCTTTGCCCGTTGTTCTGAAAAAACAAGCACCATCACATCGCCTTTTTCTGTCACAGCCTGCACCCGAACCGCATCGTTTTGAGCACCGGCAATAAAAGACTTCAAACTTCCGGCGGCCAATCCCGACGGGGCAAACGGCACCACCTCCTGTTCAAAATGCACAGCCTCGCCAAAAGCCGGTTGCACCACAACCACACGTTTGCCAGCCCCAAACCGAACCAGCGATGTGTCAACCCCGCGCAAATCCACCGGGTTGAACTTCCAGCCCAAACGCCCACTGCCTGTCTCCATTCCCAACCCGTCTGAAAAATCTATCCGCAACCTTTTTCGACCGGGGCATTTCAAATCGATCAGCGCCAGATCACACGCCAAACCCGTATCCGGCATCTGCATGGCCCCGCCAAAAGCCAATGCCGTCACCGATTGGATGTAAAACGTTCTGGGCGTTGTGCGCGATTGTAACCGCTGTGAATCTACGCCCAGTTCACCAAATGCAACTGGATCGTCGCATCTGCTCACTGTGCCATCCAGTGCCAGTTCAATAAAGGGCCGATCTCCTGCCCGGTTAAATCCCCCCCACCGAATCACCACCTCGTGCCAGTGCCCCACGCGAATCTTTTCTTTGGGCACAGACACACTCACCGATGTATTGCGCTGGCTGTTCACACAAAACGTCAACGCCTCATCCTTCAAAAATCCCAGCGTAAACGTGTTCACCCGCGTGCCCATCAATTTGCCCACGCCAAACCCGGTATTGAACAACACCTGCGGATGGCGCGTATCAACGGGTTTGTTCAACCGAAAAGACAGACGCAACTCGCCGGCACGCGAATTAAAATGTGGCAGGCGGTCATACTGCAAAAAATCCCGTCCTTTTAACCGGGCAAACACCCGATCTTCTTCACGCACCACCTTCACCCCGCGCGGTTTTCGCCGCAAGGCCAAAAGCAACACAGGCGACGGCCCGTGCAACAACCAGTATTCGTGATCTGTCCGAATTGAACGCACAGAAAGCCGATCACACTGAGGTCTTGTTTCCAACCCGTTTAAAAAAGCCACCACTTCATTTTGATTCCCCACACACGGCAAACTGCCACACGAAACGGGCTTGCCTTCTTCTGCCGTAATCGTTCGCAACACCGGATACCCGGCCCACTGAACATGCACATTGCAAAACCCATGCGCACCACCGCCTTTGTAACCCGAAACACACGCGATCACCGCATCATTATCCCAGGAACTGCGCAACAGGCCCATTTCGCCATAATGCGCCTTCATAAACGTGCGCGATAAGGGCAAAACGATCTTCCCCCGAGCGGGCACAAATGCCGGATCATAAAAACAATACGCGTATGGCCCATAAGAAACCATACACTCAGCCGAAGACCCTTTCACCCCTGCACCAAATCGGTAAAGCCGCCCCAACCGGGGATCGCTCAGCGCTGCCTGAAAAAATTCCGCATCACCCACGTCCTGTGCCAAACGCAAAATAGTTGGCGAACACGCATCCAATTGACTGCCCATCAGCACGTTGGTATTGGCCGGATAATACAAGTGATCGGTTATCTTTCGAGGAGCGGCCCAGTGATACCGAAACCATGTCAAAGGCCGTTTCACCCGCTCTGGAAATTCGCTGTAAAGATCAATGCCCACACCATTTCGCAACGCATCGGCAAATTGAAACATCCACAAATTTTCCCACGGCCAAAACCCCGGGCCATCACCAGGCTCTCCATCGGCCCCGCACCCGTGGGGCATCACCCCGTGCCGAAACCGATCGATCACCGCAGAAAGCCATTGTTCGGCCTCAGGGCATTTATCGAGCAAATACAAGGCGGCCACACCAAAATGCCCGTTGTCCACCACCGCGTGATGATGCCCATTGGTCGAAAACCGATCCTTTTCCACATCGGGCCACCACCGTTTCATCATCTGAATCAGGCATGAAATCACCTGATCCTTTTCTTTTTTTGTCAACACCCCATCCAGCAAATCCAACGACAGTGCAAATGCCTGCATATACCGGTTGGCCGTATAAAAATGTTCTTCCACCCGGTCAGAATGCTCCCACGAAGATGCCGCCAGCAACCAGTCTTTTGCCCGTTTGAGCCAGCGTTGATCCTGTGTGACACGCCAGACAAACGCATAGTTCTCAATCAATGCCGTCGCCTGCATTCCCGTATAAAACGTCAGATAAAGCTGGTGATACGGATACGGACTGTCTGGCCGCAAGGGGATTTTTTTCCACGGTTTTTGTGCTTCATATAACACACAATCGTCGATCATATTGTTCAAAATCCGTTTCCGCACGCCATCTTTCGGCGCTGCAAATCGGTAATCCGAATCATCCACGGCGCGAAAAAGCCTCGGATGTTCTTTCCGCAATAATTGATACATATCCTCTCCGTAGAAAGTTAGAACGTTAACATCTTATAAACCATGCGATACGATTCTGGTGGGGGTGGGTTGGAACGTGTTAACGTGTTAACGCGCAAACGTGCAAACGCGTATTTTTCACCACATCACCCGAAATTGCGCCAGCGCAATGGTCTCCTGCCCGTTTTGCATGTCTTTTACCACCACGCGCAAGGCTTTTGATCCAGGCATCAAAGTGCCCAGATCCAGTGATAGATAAACCGGCTCCCAATCGCGGTTGCCCCGCTGCTCATACGACACGGCCGTGGCCCATTGGGCCTGTTCTGAATCTTCGGCATCCGAAAGCGATCGCACCTGAAATGTCAATTCGTAATGCGTGCTGCCAAACGTGTCGCGTATCAAATTGTAAATTTCAAAATAAACAGCCACCTGACTGTTATTTTCATATTGCAAAAGCGGATTGGACAGCACCATAAACCGATTGCGCCCCATCGGCCGGTCTTCGCGCTCTATCACGCGCCGGGCCATCAACAAATCGCTCACTTCCAGCGAATCATACCCAAAGTGCCGCACATCCACGGTATCGCGAAATGTACCCAGGGTTTGCACTGCCGGATCTTCAATCTCACCGGCCACATAATAACGTCCTGGTGCAAGTTTCAACCAATCGCCTGCCAGCAAATACCCCGCCTTCAACGCATCGTATTTCATAAAGGGCATCTTGGCAACCCGGGTTATTTCCCGGCGCAGGGTATCCCATTGGGCATCAAATAAAAATAAACCCTGATTCACCTTCACATCGCGCAACCCCGTATCACCCGATACCTTCAATTCATCCACTGGCAAACCGTAATACACTTCCACGCGGGACGTATCCGCTTTTTCTCGAAACTGTGCCACCTGAACCGGGGCATCATATCGGCGCAACCAATACGGATCTTTGAAATGATCGGGCTTCAAACGAATAAAATCGCTCAATCCCAGCGGATTAACCTCGGAATCCAACCACCCCACGCGAAACTGCCAGAAATCGCGCATGTCGGGATTTTCAAATATCAGCGTAAATCCATCATAGTGCCACAGTTCGCGCCGGTGGTTGTAATCATGAGACATAGGGCCATACTTGGCTCGCCAGGCCAGGTAATCCTGAATATAGCCCGGTTGATCCACACCTGTATTCACTTCAGCCGGGTGCGCCACCACATCCACCGGTTCTCCATAGCGGATATAGGCCTGCCCTTTATCGGTAAACCAGCCCGAAATTCCTTTTAATGGATCGCCAAATCGCAAATCGGCATAGGCCACACGGCGGCAATGTTCGAGCAATCGCTCGTTATATTCGGTCAAAAACAGAGGATCGCGCCCGGTCCAGAAGCGCCGTATCGACTCTAAATCGGGTGCCGTGGAATCGGGATCGGCCATCAAAAACACACCCATCATAAACCGCTGATCTTGGGGTGACAACCGCTTTAACCCTTCGGTATAAGAGGCGTAGGCCTTTTGCATATCATCCTGGGCTTGATAGCCTAGCCCTAAAAAAAAGTGCCCCATAACCGATTCGGGGTGTCGTGCCACATACCCTTCAAACAACCCGGCAACTTCTGCCTTTTTACGACCTTCATAATACACCAGGCCCAGCAGGTGAATCGACGGCCAGTGATCACCATCTATTGTGATGGCCCGTGTCAAATACCCAATGGCCTTATCGCGGGATTCCTCTCCAAATTGCGCCAGACTGATCGCAGGGCGGGCAATCGACCCATCGTCATTGTACAAATACCCTTCCCGCTCGGCATTTAAATACCGCGTCATCTCCCACATTTCAAACCGCGCGGCCCAATACAAGGGCAAGATATTGTCCGAATCGCGGTCCACACCCCGTTGTGCATATTCAATGGCTGTGGTGCGCCGACCAATGCGCCAGTAATATTCGGCCAGAGAGGCCAGAATATCGCCATTGTCGATATCTTTTTCCATCGCGCGTTTTAACCAGCGCTCGGCATCTTGCACATGCCCCAAACTTCCCCCCTCCATAAAAAACCTCCCCAGCGCGTGCATCGAACGCGAGGAATGGTCAATCTTCACGGCCTCTCTCAACATATCTATCCGCTCTTTTTCCGACCTCAACGTATCAGTTGCCAGCGTCAACAGCGAATCCACCGACGCAAATGCCGAAACAGGCAACAACATCACCAAACAAAACACGCGGATCATCTTGAGCATCCTTTCAAATAGGCACGTAAAAAAGGGGGGTGAAAACCGGTAACAAAGGATACGATAGACCCTCTTAAATCACAACACCTCTCAGACGTCTCAAGATGGTTAAAAGTTTAAAAAAATAAAAAGGGTCAGGAGAATGGCTCCTGACCCGTGACCCAAAACTCGTGACCCGCGACTTAATAAATATAAACAGGTGTATTGACTTTGGCCAGTTGATAGACTGTTTTGAGATCCTCGTCATCCAAACGAATGCACCCATGTGTCACAGCCGTTCCGATTTGATTGGTATAAAGTGTGCCGTGAATCAAATACCCATCGCCCAATTGCATGGCATATGCCCCCAGCGATGTGGAATCAAAACGCGCCACGTCAAGCCCCGATGAAGGAATGGGCTCGCCCTCTTCAACAAAAGCCCAATTTGGCTTAATCCAAATTGGATCAACAACTTTGCCTTTGATGTGATAAAGGCCACGCGGTGTATCAAAACTCCACAACCGACGGCCATAGGCCAAAAATTCACCACTGCCCGTAGAACAAAGGGCCTCATGAATAACGTTTTGACCCTGGCGTACTTCCAGCCGATTGTGCGTGGTATTCACAACAATATAGAGATTGTTGTCTGATAGCGCATCCAATTCAGCTCGAAGGGTCTGGTTTTCTTTTGGTAAAAAAAACATGCGCACCTGTCGATAAGACAAAAAAATCAGACACCCTGCAACAAGGGCACAGATGCCCAAAAACAAAGTTTTATTTTTCATTGGATATCACAAATCTAAAAAGACCGAGAGGCACCAGTGCCTCTCGGTCTTTGATAAAATTGCCATCAGAACCTTTAAAAACAAACGTTTTAATTTACGATCACAGGCCCTGAAGGTTGACAGAAAAAACCGCGATTGCCCACCTGTAACAAACAGGTTTATTTCTGGCAAACTATCTCCGTCCGCCGCGTCTTTGTTTCCACGCTTGCATTTTTTCTTGAGCGGCTTTTACGTTGTTTTGCACCACTTCAAGTCGGCTTTGGGCCGTTTTGGCACTCTCCAGAGACGCTTTCAATTTCCCGGAATCAAGGGAGCCGCGCGATTCAGTAATCGCCGTTTCAACCATGCTCAAATCGATATTGAGTTGATCAAGATCTGCATCAGCGCCTTTGCCCCGGGGGGCTTTGGCCAATTCCGTGCGAGCTTCCATCAATACAGGCTCAACGGCGCTGAGAACCGACTGAATTTCACTGCGCAAAGCCGCTTTGTTTGCTTCTGATTTTGCAACGGCATCTTTTGCCAGAACTTCAACATTAGCCAGTGATTTTCTAACGGCATCATAATTTTTGAACCAGGCTTTATCTTCTGCTTCTTTTGCCGAAAGTGCCGCATTCAAACTGTCTTTTGCCGTATTAAAGGCTTGGTCTGCATATTCAGGTGCTTCTGCTGCCTGGGCACTTTCAACTGATGCTTGGGCTGTTGCAATTTGTTCTACCGGTGGTTTGTCGCAACCAATGAATGTGGCAACAAATGCAATCAATCCAAATTTCCAAAACTTTTGCATAACTCCCTCCTTTTACAGGTCCATCAATGATAATATCAAGCACTTTTCATGCGCGTATTTCGTGGCGGGCAATTCAGCCATCCCACCGTGGTTTAAAATAGCCATTCATACACCATCAACACACCCTTCACATCACCTCCAGCAGAACGCCAGTTTGGCCTTCCGTGAACATCTCAACATGATTTTAAATATTTCTAATTCACAACTCATTATTTCTGCGGGAATAAAACGGGATGAGCACAGATGAACAAAAATTGTTTTTCAGATCAAAGTGGCACATAACAACCATTAAACAAAATTTATAAACCCCGTCTTGTGATTACACCATAGTGCACAACACCCCCCCCCTACGTCAAATTGACGCAATTAATACAGAACGACGCGATCATTTTAAATTGTACCATGTGCCTAAAACCGCTCGCACCCTGCGCCATCCAATATATATTTTGACTTGTTCAATACGATCTGCACTTCAGACATGCCACATCAAAACCATAACAATTGGCAATAATAATACGAATAGATAACATTACACGCAATATATTTTTTTGCACCCCATCCAAGAATGTCACCTGCCAAAGTTGATAGGTGGTCCCATTTTCTGTCTCAACAATATCGTCTGCTCGCGCTCTTGAAGCCGTTTAAGACATCGCTTTTATGCCTAAAACGATGTCTTATAACTTTGAAGTGCAAACCGTCAAAGCGCCTTGCATACATAGAAAAATTGGCTATATTTCAACAGGTTATCATTACCACTCACCTTCTGGAGCCTGTCTTATGGCGCACCTTCCCCGCGTGCTTGCCATTGAACTTATTGGCAACAATCAAATATGTCTCTATGCACGAGATGGAAAGCACACGGACTCCCTTTTTCCCTATCTGTTGCTTAAAGCACCAGACGAGGCCAATCGCGCAGATTTAGCTGGCATAACCGACATGGTGGCCCTCAAAGGCAGCGGAGAATTTCGCTGCTGTGTGCATTTTCACACCTGGGGTCATTTTCTTGAAGCCCGCGACCGGCTTGCCACAGATGGCATTCCCCACGTCAGCTTCAGCAATCCCGTGCGACAGTATTTGCTGCTTTCTGGGCAAACCCTGTTTCGCGACATGCGCTACAACGACCTGCATCGTTTGCAACTTGATATCGAAACCCTCACCCTCGATCCCCATGCCCCCAATGCCCAAATCATCATCATTTCCATTTCCGACAATCGCGGGTTTGAAACTGTGCTCAGCGGTCTGGATATGTCCGAACCCAAAATGATTCAACACCTCAACCGCATCATCATCGATCACAATCCCGACGTCATAGAAGGCCACAATATTTTTGAATTTGACTTACCCTATATTTACAGCCGCGCCCAGGTTCATAAAGTGCCTCTCCCGTGGGGGAGGGATGGTTCTGAAATGCGCGCTGGACACGGTCAGCGGCGTTATAAATTTGGGGCTCAAACGCCCAACTTCCGTCCGACCTACATTCACGGACGACACATTATTGATACGCTGCACCAGGTACAGCGCTACGATGTGGGAGGCTCACTTGAACAATACGGCCTCAAATTTGTCATTCACGCCTTTGGACTCGAACGGAACAACCGCACCTTTGTTGAAGGCAAAGACATTGCCCACACTTGGCACACCGATCCTCAACGCCTGCTTGATTATGCCCTCGACGATGTGCGTGATGTTCGTGCCCTCAGCGATTTGGTAGTTCCCACCGAGTTTTATCAAACTCAGGTGTTGCCCTACAGTTTTCAAGATGCTGCACTGTCGGGTACTGGTGAAAAAATCAACGCACTCATGGTGGGTTTTTACCTGCGCCGCGGTCTGGCTATTCCACGTCCACGTCCGCCCAAAGACTTTGGAGGCGGATATACCCGCTTGATGGCCGATGGCATATTTAAACGCGTGGTTAAAGCCGATGTGGAAAGCCTCTACCCATCCATCATGCTGTCCAACCAGATTCGTCCGGCAACCGACACCGAAAATGCCTTTTTACCCATGCTTGAACACCTCACCCATCGGCGCATAGAAGCTAAGGCCAACTTCCAAAAAGCCAAAGACGACACCGAACGCACCTATTGGAATGGCTTGCAAAGCAGCTATAAAATTCTGATCAATTCCTTTTATGGGTATCTGGCTTATGGACGGGCCAACTTTAACGATTACGATGCGGCAGAAAAAGTCACCCTTTTAGGGCAGAAAATTGCCCAGCACATCGTTGACCATTTAAAACATCACCATGCCCAAATTATCGAGGTTGACACCGATGGGGTCTATTTTGTTGCTCCTCCCCAAATCAACACAGAAACCGAAGAACGACAGCTTATTGAAAAAATATCTGCCACACTGCCCAAAGGCATTCGCCTTTCACACGACGGCCGTTATCAAGGCATGATCAGCCTCAAAGCCAAAAACTATATTCTATTTGACTACAACAATCACCTCATCATCAAAGGCAGCAGTTTGCGCAGCCGACGCGATGAACGCGTTTTTCGACAATTTATTGTTGACATTGCCTCCCTGCTCATCAATGGCCAAATAGAAAAGGCATCTGAAACCTATCTCACATTGGCCCGCAAACTGCAAGAAAGCAAAATTCCTCCCGAAGAATTTTGCCGCTGGGAACGCATTACTGAAAAAACCTTTTCCAATCCCAATTTAAAACGCCTGTCAGACGCTGCCAAAAACAACAAAATCGGCGACAAAATTGCCATCTATCAGCGCAAAGATGGTTCACTTGCACACACTGAAACCTACAACAACGACGAAGATCAAACCTATTTGCTGCGCCGCCTCCATGATATGGCCAGCCGTTTTCAAACTTTATTTAACGAGGCAGATTTCCGCCGATTTTTTCCGCTCGTTCAACCACAAGCGCGCAACCAGCTCAGTTTGTTTTAATTGTTCAAAAAACATCCGATCCCACACAAAAAAAAGAGCAGGTAAAAACCTGCTCGTGAACAATCTGCCGGTGTTTTTCACATCAAATGTTTGGCAAACGCCCTTTTCGGTCGCTCACGCGTACTTTCAAGATCACCACATCGCTTGAATCGCCTACACCTTCAACCAGATCTGCAACCTGCAATGTAAAATAATAATCAGCAGGCGCAATGGCGCGAAATGAAGGCAAAGCTCCTGAGCCATCGAACAATTCAACCGTTGGCCCTCCAACCTGTTTCCAGATATACGTCAATTGATCCCCATCGGCATCCAAACTGCCCGATCCGTCCAATTTTACGCGCAATGAGTCGCCATAATCAAACACCAGATTGGGCCCTACATTGGCCACCGGCAGCGTTTGTGTGACGGCAATGCGCAACCCGGATGTCACCAGCTTTTCAGAATTGCCATCACCCAGTTCCAAAAACAACTCATAAACCCCCGGATCAAGCGGCGCTTTCCAGACAACCGTCACCGAATCTTGAAATAAATCAATAATCGTATCTCGGCGTGTGGCCGAAAAAGTGCCTCCTGTTGCAATCCATCGAAAGTCCAGTTCATCGTTGTCTGGATCATCTGTCACAATCGTAATGCGCACTTCTTGCCCGCGCCCAACAGAAGGATCTGCGCCGCGATCTGTGCGCACATCCAGCAATGCGGGTTCTTGCTGCCGATCCAGAAAACTGCATCCGGCAAAAAACATGGCTCCAAGCAATAACCAGTAAAAATATTTCATAATCAACATTTTTAAAAACCAAGCAGAAAAGTTATAAATTAAACGAAACCAATTGCATGTTGTGGCGTATATTTAAAAACCTGTTAAAGACGTAATGTAAACACGCACAGAGCCTTTTGTCAACAAACCAGCACCAAATTTTGAAGGTTGCCAACACAAGAGAACCCCTTTGCTCAACAAATGGGTTTTAAAGCGCCAAATTGAAATTTCTTGACATGAAGAAACAAACCAATAATATTGTAACGACCTGAAAATCATTAAGTTCCCAACAAAAAAACAAACAAAATGAAACACAAAATTCTCATTGTTGACGATGACCTGGCCAGTCGCACCATGTTGCAAAAGGTGCTCGAGCGAGAAGGCTATGATGTGGTTGCTGCCCTAAATGGAGAAGAAGCCGTTGACCTGGCCGAAAAAGAGGCTCCAGATCTCATTTTGCTCGATTTGGGTCTGCCCGGCATTGATGGCATTGAAACCTTAAAACGCATCAAAAAAAACGATTCTGAAATTGCAGCCATCATGATCACTGCCGAAGGCAGCATCCAATCGGCGGTGTCTGCCATGAAAGCCGGTGCGCGCAATTATATCACCAAACCTTTTAATACCGATGAAATCCGGCTGCTGGTTTCCGAAACCCTCGAAACCGTTCGGTTGCGCCGAGAGGTGCATTTGCTTCGCAATGCCCAGCGCGATTCTTTCGATTTGGACCATGTCATTGCCGAAAGCGAGGCTTTCAAAAAAGTTATTCGGTTATCCCAGCGCATTGCCCAAAGCGAAACCACCACCGTGCTCATTGAAGGCGAAAGCGGTACTGGCAAAGAAATTCTGGCCAAATTGATCCACTACACGGGCCCGAGAGCCAATGGCCCATTTGTGCCCATCAACTGCGGTGCCATTCCCAAAGACCTGGTCGAAAGTGAACTTTTTGGCAATGAAAAAGGAGCTTTTACAGGTGCGGCCCAAATGCGTGCGGGCAAATTTGAATCGGCCGACGGGGGCACCTTATTCCTCGACGAAGTTGGTGAACTCACCCTCGATAACCAGATAAAACTCTTGCGCATATTAGAAGAAAAAACTTTTTACCGTTTGGGTGGCAACAAAAACATTCACGTTGATGTGCGCATTGTCGCAGCCACCAATCGGGATTTGCACAAAGCCATTGAAACCGGAAACTTTCGCGAAGACTTATACTACCGCCTCAATGTGGCAGCCATTTACATTCCACCCCTGCGCGAACGCCAGGAAGACATCATTCCCCTGACCGAAAAATTTGTCAAAGAATTTTGCGGCATTTTTGGAAAACTGCCTCTCAAAATTCTCCCCAATGCCGAAGAGCGATTGCTCACCTATCTATGGAAAGGCAACGTGCGCGAATTGCGCAATACCATTGAACGAATTGTCTTGCTCGAAGAAGGTTCTGAACTTCGCCTGGAACACCTCGATTTTCTGCATCCTCGCGGCATTGCACGTCCGGCAACAGATCCCACCTCACAGACACTGCCGGCAGTGCCCCAAAATCCATTTCAGCTTCCACCGGGCGGCGTGGTTCTCGACGAACTCAATAAAGATCTCATCAAACAGGCTTTATCCCTCACAGGGGGAAATCAGGTAAAAGCCGCCAAACTCCTGGGGCTTTCCAGAGGCACCCTTCGCTATCGCCTCGACAAATACGGCATACAGGAATAACCATTCAAAAAAAGCGGTGCATTCAAGCACCGCTTTTTTTACGCCTTGCCCGGTCGCAATACCTGCCACACCGCAATGCCCACCGCAACCACGACAAAAATCACGGTAATACCCAAACATACCGCGGGG
>CAXNEV010000050.1:0-13036 GCA_964200925.1 Candidatus Latescibacterota bacterium
TACCTATTTTTATAGTCTTGAAACCGTTTTTGATCCTGGTGGGTCTCTGTATTCAATGGGCCTCATTTCTCGCTGTTTTGATTTTCAGCTTCTCAATGCTTGACAAATGTATTAGAATCTGTATATTTGGCGGATAAGAAAACCGGTTCAGATCAGTGTGTGAGGAACACATAAGTAAGGAAAGGGGGGTGACAAAATGGCCTATATCATCGCCGAACCCTGCGTTGATGTGATGGACAAGGCCTGTGTGGAAGTCTGCCCGGTAGACTGCATCTACGAAGCTGATGCAACCAACTTGGCCGAAGACGAACGCCGCAACATGCTTTATATCCATCCTGAAGAATGCATCGATTGTGGTGCCTGTGAACCAGAGTGCCCTGTTGAGGCCATCTTCGCAGAAGAGGACACACCTGAAGAATGGAAAGAATACATCGAAATTAACTCCAAAGCTTTTGAATAACCTCCATTCAAAAACAGGATGGTAAACTGGGCGCATCGCGTCCTGAAGTGTTTTGTGTAACTGTTGTCACAAACAACAAAGGCGCGATCCGAAACAGTCGGTATCCAATTGAAAATGCCAGGACTTGATTCGGTCCTGGCATTTTCATGTGCAAACCGTAAGGAGATAGATGTTTATGGCATATCCTCGCAAGCAGGGGTTATATCAACCTCGATATGAACGCGATGCCTGTGGCATTGGGTTTGTTGTGAATATCAAGGGCAAAAAATCCAACCAAATCGTGCGTATGGCACTCGAATCGCTGGTGTGTTTGGACCATCGGGGCGCTCGTGGGGCCGAAGACAACACTGGGGATGGAGCTGGCATTTTAATGCAATTGCCACATGTCTTTTTTGCCCATGCTTGTGCGGGTATCAACATTGAATTGCCCAAACCAGGATATTATGGTGTGGGCATGGTATTTCTTTCTGATACGGGTGATCGCGAATTGCGCAACCAATGTCGGCGCACATTTGAAGATATTGTGCGCGAAGAAGGTCAAAAGGTTCTGGGCTGGCGAAAAGTGCCCACCGACAACTTCTATTTGGGACCAACATCTCGGGCTTCTGAACCGGTGGTCTGGCAAATTTTTGTGGGGCGCAGTGATGATTTGCCCGACAATCTGGCTTTTGAACGCAAGTTATATGTCATTCGCAAGCGCATGACTCATGCCATTCGCTACAGCGGCATCGATAAAAATTTTTACATACCCAGCCTGTCCAGCCGCACCATTGTCTATAAGGGCATGCTGACACCGATGCAAGTGGAAGAATTTTATCCCGATTTGCAGGATACACGCGTGGAAACAGCCATTGCGCTGGTGCATTCGCGGTATTCGACCAACACATTTCCAAGCTGGGAGCGCTCACACCCCTATCGGTATCTCATTCACAATGGCGAAATTAACACGCTGCAGGGCAATTTAAATTGGATGAAAACCCGGCAGGCCATGTTGTCTTCTGAATTGTGGGGCAATGATCTGCAAAAAATAATGCCTGTTCTTCAAGAAGATGGATCCGACTCGGCCATTTTTGACAATTGCCTCGAATTTTTGACTTTGTCTGGCCGATCTTTGCCTCAAGTGGCCATGATGATGATTCCAGAACCGTGGGAAAATCACGAAAGCATGAGTCCAGAAAAGAAGGCGTTTTACGAATATCATGCCTGTTTGATGGAACCATGGGATGGGCCTGCATCCATAGCCTTTACCGATGGCACAATTGTGGCCGCAAGCCTTGATCGGAATGGGTTGCGCCCGTCGCGGTATTATGTGACCAAAGACGATATTATCATTTTAAGCTCAGAAGCGGGTGTTTGCGCCATTGAACCCGATCGCGTAGCCTATAAAGGGCGTTTGCAACCAGGGCGCATTTTGTTGATTGATACACAAGAAGGTTGCATTATTAGCGATCACGAAGTCAAAACGAAAATTGCCACCGAGCATCCTTATCGCCAATGGCTTGATCAACATCTGGTTAAGTTAGAACAATTGCCCAAGGTCGATACCATTGCACCGCCATCGGATCATCAGGCTGTGTTGACGCGGCAACAGGCATTTGGTTATACGTTTGAAGACTTGAAGATTTTTGTGGAGCCCATGGCCAAAATTGGGCGCGACCCTGTGGGTTCGATGGGCAATGATGCGCCATTGGCCGTGTTGTCTAACAAACCGCAGTTGCTTTACAACTATTTTAAACAGTTGTTTGCACAGGTAACCAATCCGCCTCTTGATCCGCTCAAAGAAGAAACGATTACCTCAGCAGATAGCACCATTGGCCCCGAGCGAAACTTGCTGAACCCCGAACCTGAAAGCTGTCGGCAGATTTATCTCAACACGCCCATTCTTACCAACGAAGAATTGGAAATGTTGCGCCGGGTGGATCGCCCCGGCCTAAAAGCGACAACACTTCCCATGCTATTTCAAGTGGCCGATGGTGAAACAGGGCTTGAAATAGCGATGGTTCGCCTTTTTGCCGCTGCTGAAAAAGCCATACAAGAAGGATATACGATTTTAATTTTGTCGGATCGCGGAGTGAATCAACATCAAGCACCTATTCCTGCGCTTCTGGCTATGGCAGGGTTGCATCATCACCTCATTGGCAAAGGCGCACGCACCAAAGTGGGCATTGCGCTTGAAACGGGTGAATCGCGCGAAGTGCATCATTTCTGTTTGTTGATTGGATATGGCGCACAGGCGATCAATCCGTATATGGCCTATGAAAGCATAGCCGATATGATTAACGAAGGCCAGTTGTTAGACATCACTTATCAAGATGCTGTAAAAGGTTTTGTGAAGTCAGTCACCAAAGGCGTGGTGAAAGTGATGGCCAAAATGGGCATTTCGACAATTAAATCATATCGCGGTGCACAGATTTTTGAAGCCATTGGCATCAAAAAAGAGGTGATTGACAAGTATTTCACATGGACCGACTCGCGCATTGAAGGCATTGGACTGGATGTGATTGCCAAAGAAGCTTTAATGCGCCATCACAGCGCATTTCCCAATATTCCCGTAAATGGCAAAACACTGGATGTGGGTGGGCAGTATCAGTGGCGGCAAAATGGGGAATATCACCTGTTTAACCCGCTCACGATACACAAATTGCAACATGCCGTACGCGCCAATGATTATGCCGTTTATAAAGAGTATGCCCAACACATCAATGACCAGTCGAAAAATTTGGCCACCATACGCGGCTTGCTCGATTTAAAATTTGCAACTGCTCCTGTTCCCATTGAAGAGGTGGAATCGGTAGAACAGATTGTTAAACGGTTTAAATCGGGCGCGATGTCTTATGGATCGATTTCCAAAGAAGCCCATGAAACTCTGGCCATTGCCATGAATCGCTTGGGTGGCAAAAGCAATACAGGCGAAGGGGGCGAAGATCCCGAAAGATATAAACTTGAACACAATGGGGATTCCAAAAACAGTGCCATTAAACAAGTGGCTTCGGGTCGTTTTGGGGTGACGAGTTATTATCTGGTCAATGCCAAAGAATTGCAGATTAAAATGTCCCAGGGTGCAAAACCCGGCGAAGGCGGGGAATTGCCCAGCCGCAAGGTGTATCCCTGGATTGCCAAGGTGCGCCATGCCACACCGGGTGTGGAATTGATCTCTCCGCCGCCACACCACGATATTTATTCCATAGAAGATCTGGCGCAATTGATTCACGATTTAAAAAACGCCAATCACCATGCGCGCATCAATGTCAAACTCGTGTCGGAAGTGGGTGTGGGCGTGGTGGCTGCCGGTGTGGCCAAAGGCCATGCCGATGTGGTTCTCATTTCGGGGATGGATGGCGGCACGGGGGCCTCGCCGCAAACGAGCATCAAACACGCCGGATTGCCCTGGGAATTGGGTGTGGCAGAAACACATCAAACCCTGTTGCTCAACAATTTGCGCTCGCGCATTGTCGTTGAAACCGACGGTCAGCTCAAAACGGGACGCGATGTGGTAATTGCGGCCTTATTGGGGGCTGAAGAATTCGGGTTTGCTACCACAGCATTGGTGTCTATGGGGTGCATTATGATGCGCGTGTGCCATCTCGACACCTGCCCGGTTGGTGTGGCCACACAAAATCCCGAATTGCGCAAAAAATTTATGGGCAGTCCGGATCATGTGGTCAATTTTTTAAAGTTTATCGCACAAGACCTGCGCGAGATTATGGCCAAGCTTGGGGTGCGCACGGTTAATGAACTGGTGGGGCGCACCGAGTTGCTCGAACCCAAAAAGGCCGTTGAACACTGGAAGGCATCCGGGCTGGATTTGTCGCCTATTTTGCACAAACCCACTGTGGGTTCCACTGTGGGGCGGTATTGCCAGATGAATCAGGATCACGGTCTTGAAAATGCAATGGACAATCAGGTGTTGCTTGAAATGGCCGAACCGGCGCTTAAAGATGGCACCAAAGTGAAAGCCACGTTTGATATTAAAAATACAAATCGCGTGGTGGGCACCATTTTGGGCAGCGAGATTACCCGGCGTTTTGGCCCAGATGGTTTGCCTGAAGATACCATTGATTTCTCTTTCCGGGGTTCTGCTGGTCAGAGTTTTGCAGCTTTTACGCC
This sequence comes from Candidatus Latescibacterota bacterium, assembly GCA_964200925.1. Lineage (GTDB taxonomy): Bacteria > Latescibacterota > UBA2968 > UBA2968 > UBA2968 > CAXNEV01. The sequence goes on from CAXNEV010000050.1 coordinate 4,568, forward strand.
TCCGGGTTTGACATTCCGGCTGGAAGGCGATGCCAATGACTATTTTGGAAAAGGGCTGTGTGGAAGCAAGCTCATCGTTTATCCACCAAAAACGGCGACGTTTAAAGCCGAAGACAATGTTATTATTGGCAACGTGTCTTTTTATGGGGCCACCAATGGACAGGCATTTATTCGCGGTCAGGCGGGTGAGCGCTTTTGTGTGCGCAACTCAGGGGTGAAGGCGGTGGTTGAAGGAGTGGGAGATCATGGCTGTGAATATATGACCAGTGGTTTGGCTGTTATTCTGGGAAAAACGGGCCGAAATTTTGCGGCAGGAATGTCGGGCGGCATTGCATATGTGCTTGATGTAGAAGGTGATTTTCACATCCGATGCAATCGGGAAATGGTGGATCTGGAGTCTGTAGTAGAAAGTGAAGATATTGAAGAACTCAAAATCCTGATTGAACAACATGCCGAATATACGGGTAGTGAACTGGCTTTGCGCATTCTGGCACGTTGGAAAAAAACACTGCCCAAATTTGTGAAAGTGTTTCCCAAACCGTATAAGCGCATTCTAACAGCCTATAAAGAAGCACAAGATAAGGGGCTTACTGGGGAAGAGGCTTGGCTGGATGCCTTTCGTCGAGGTGTGGAAGTGGATGCGTAAGCGGGGTATAAAAATTAAAACCGACGATGGACAATAGATGGTTGTCTTCGGCATCCTGCCTCGACAGTGGGTGGTCGTTTACTCTGAATCTTTATTTGAAGCAATATATCGCGAAGGAGCATCTATGGGAAAACCGACCGGATTTATGGAGTTTCAGCGTGAGCTGCCGGCCGATCGCGCCCCAAAACAGCGCATTCAAGATTGGGATGAATTTCACGAGCATTTTTCCGATGAAAAACTTCGTCAACAGGGTGCTCGATGCATGGATTGTGGTATTCCGTTTTGTCACACGGGTGTGACCTTGCCTGAAAACAGTCCTTTTGCTTCTGGATGCCCCATTAATAATCTGATTCCCGAATGGAATGACCTGATTTATCGCGGGTTGTGGAAAGAAGCCCTTGAGCGGTTGCACAAGACCAATAACTTTCCAGAATTTACCGGTCGTGTTTGCCCAGCGCCCTGTGAAGGGTCGTGTGTGTTGGGTATGAATGAACCGGCGGTGACGATTAAAAACATTGAAGTATCGATTATTGAAAAGGCATGGGAGGAAGGCTGGGTGAAGCCCGATATTCCCGAAAAGCGCACGGGCAAACGCGTGGCTGTTGTGGGGTCGGGACCTTCGGGATTATCGTGTGCGGCGCAATTGAACAAAGCCGGGCACAAGGTGACCGTATATGAGCGCTCAGACCGTGTTGGTGGGTTGTTGATGTATGGCATTCCCAATATGAAACTCGACAAAAAACAGGTGGTGCAGCGCCGGGTTGATTTGATGGCCGAATCGGGCATTGAGTTTGTGACCAATACAGAAATAGGCAAAGATGTTTTGGCCAAAGACCTGGTGGATAACTACGATGCGGTGGTGCTTTGTATTGGTGCATTAAAACCGCGCGATTTGCCCGTGCCCGGTCGCAATTTAAACGGCATTTATCAGGCGATTGAATTTTTACATAAAAACACCAAAAGTTTGCTCGATTCCAAATTGACCGATGGAAGTTATATTTCAGCTCAAAACAAACATGTGATTGTTTTGGGTGGCGGTGATACAGGAACCGACTGTGTGGCCACTTCCATGCGCCATGGCTGCAAAAGTTTGCATCAGTTTGACATTATTCCCGAACCCCCTTCCTCGCGTGCCGGGAACAATCCCTGGCCGCAGTGGCCAAAGGTGTATAAATTGGACTATGGCCAGGAAGAAGCGGCGGCTGTTTTTGGCCGCGATCCGCGCGAGTATTTGATCAGTACAGTTGAATTTGTTGACAACGGCAAAGGCCAGGTGAAAACACTGCGAACCCGGCAGGTGGAATGGGTGCGCGATGAAAAAACAGGTGCGCCGTTTCGCGAGGTTCCGGGCACAGACAAAGAATGGCCTGCCGATCTGGTTCTGCTGTCGATGGGCTGGCTGGGGCCTGAAGAAACCATTTTGAACGAACTCAGTCTGGCGCGCAGTCCGCGTTCAACGGTGCTGGCCGAAGAAGGCAAATATGCCACCAGTGTGCCAGGGGTTTTTGCCGCAGGCGATGTGCGGCGCGGCATGAGTCTGGTGGTGTGGGCATTCAAAGAAGGTCGGGGTGCTGCTCGCGAGGTGGATCGATATTTGATGGGATCAACGGACTTGCCATAAATCAAAGTGCGGATACCCGTTTGAGCTTTTATCGCCTAATTCCAACAAACTTCCGAATCTGTTCTGTAATCGCCACTTCCGTTGGCAAGCGTTCCATTGAGCTGGCTCCGTAAAATCCATCCACTTCGGGCAAGTGTTCCAAAATGTACTGTGCATCACCTGGTTCGGCTATAGGCCCACCATGACACAGGGTGATCACATCTGAGCGGATTTTTTTACAAGCATCACAAATCGCTTTCACTTCATTGACACAATCGTCCAGGGTTTTGGCTGTGTGCGCCCCAATTGTGCCTTTGGTTGTCAATCCCATATGTGCTACGACAATGTCGGCACCTGCTTGTGTCATCAACCGGGCTTCTTCTACATTAAATGCATACGGTGTTGTCAACATATCCATTTCATGCGCTTCGGCAATGGTATCCACTTCCAGTTGATAACTCATCCCTGTCTCTTCCAGATTTGCCCGAAAAACCCCATCAATCAATCCCACGGTTGGAAAATTCTGAATACCCGCAAAACCCAGATCTTTCAATTCCTGCAAAAAATGCCGCCGCAACATAAATGGATCGGTGCCATTCACACCCGCCAGTACAGGCGTGTGACTCACCGCTGTAATCACTTCATAAGCCATTTCTTTTACAATCTGATTGGCATTTCCGTATGCCAAAACCCCCGACAATGACCCGCGCCCTGCCATGCGATACCGGCCTGAATTGTAAATCACAATCAAATCAATACCGCCTGCCTCTTCACACTTGGCCGAAATGCCAGTTCCCGCACCGCCGCCAATAATTGGAACCCCATCGGTTATTTTTTTGCGCAATCGCTTCAAAATCTCCGCTCGACTTTTTGCCATCACCCGTCTCCATGTTTGATTGATTGAACATATTCATGTAAAAATTGAAAGGAAAAATGAATTTCCTTTCTGAACAATCGCCAGGATAAATTCTGACGCTCAAACAAAAACCTTTTACGGGGCGGTTCACAATAGGGTAACAAATAACTGGCACCGCGTGGGGATTAATCCCCATGTTATGTATAAAAAGCCCTTTCGGGCTACCCCACCCTCTAACCCTAAAATCACCATATTTGAACCACGCTCCTTTTACCGCACAACCGTCTTAAAAGCCCCTACCAATGCCTGTGCAAATTCGGGATCGTTAATATTATTTGGCAAACGCATGATTGTGCGATCCGTTGTCTGTTCAATTCTGTTTTCTATTTCTTCAAACAATGCGGCATCGGCCTGTGGGTCATAAAAGGGTTGCCCTGGCACATCAATCAACGACACGCCTTTTTCTGGAATTAAAATTCGAATCGGTCGTGTTGATCGATTTAATTTTTTTGCCATCCATGCGGCAAATTGTCGGTTTTCATCCGGTGTTGTGCGCATCAGTGTTACCTGCGCATTGTGTACATGCAATTTCCGATTTTTGAATTTTTCAGGTACGGTTTCTATTGCTCCAAAATTCACCATGTCCAGTGCACCCAAACTCACCACGTATGGAATGCCCCGTTTCAAAATGCGATCAAACCGCGCTGATCCTGCAGGAAAGACACCTCCTACCACTTCATCGGCCACTTCTGTGGTTGTAATATCCAGCACTCCGTCGATCATATTACTTTCTACCAATTTCTCCATGGCCTGACCACCTGTCCCTGTTGCATGAAACACCAGACAATCGTAACCTTCCTTCTCAAGAGCCTCACGCACCATCGTTACACACGGGGTTGTCACGCCAAACATCGTCATTCCTACCGTGGGTTTGGTTTTGCCCTGTGCCACTGTGTTGATTGCCATGCCCGCAATGGCATGAGCGGCATTGCCCAGCACTTGCCGCGACACCTTGTTGATGCCTGCCACATCGACTACCGAATACATCATGGTTATATCACAGCAGCCCACATAGGGAGCGGTATTGCCACTGGCCACGGTTGATACCATCACTTTTGGCATACCTACAGGCAGTGCCTGCATGGCCGGTGTGATCAGGGCCGTGCCTCCGCTGCCCCCAATCCCAATTACCCCTGCTACTTTTCCGGCTGCGAATTCTTTGGCCAGAAATGCGCATAATGCCTCGCTCATTGCCGTAACTGCCTGACCGCGATCTGTGTGGTCTAACACGGCTTTTACACCACCCACATGACAGGCTGCCACAGCCTCACGCGATACATCGGCCTTACGCTGAGCTGCTGCCTGCGTACCCACATCCACCACCGTTACATCGGCACCCACTTTGCGCGCGCAGTCTGCTACATATAAAATTTCCTGTCCCTTGGTATCCATCGTTGCAATTGCATAAATATTTGCCATTTTTCCTCCACAATATTTTGAAAATTTATCTCATCTGGATAACCATAGGTCTGCGGTTCACATGCCCAATTTGCATCTGTTAAACAATCACATTACACGGTTCGGGTGAAAAGGGCAGATTGGTCCTTTTACCCATACGCCCCTTTGCCATGTCGCCCCAATAACCGTTGCATCCGCGCATCTGTTCCATCCCAAACATAATCTGGCATTTGATAGTCTATAAACGGATACAATCGCTGTGCAATAATCCGCTGGCTATACACCACCGACCCTACATACCGAATTTCATCTGACAAATTGGGCGAACCTCGATGCCACACCTGATTGTGAAACATGCACAAATCACCCGGTTCGGCAATCAGCGACACAGGTTTTTGATTTTCAAAAAAAGGATGGTCTTTGTCATTGGGCCGCCGTCCGGAATAATGACTTGTTGGCACCACTTCGGTCACTCCATATTTGATATTGTCTGCGCGACTCAATGGACATAAAACATTCAACACAAAACACGGCAATATCACACGTGCATCGTGTCGTGGAATATCATCTGGCAAAGGAAAAAGCAACCGATCATCCACATGCCAGCCGCCGCCTTGACCTGGTTCATACCGCAGTGCATTTTGCGACATCATATGACAGTCGGATCCTAATATCGCCTCGGCCAGACTCACTATCGGTTCTCGCCCAATCAAATCGCGAAAATTCACATCGTATTCATACATCCGCATCATACTCATGCCGCGAATATGATCACCCGTTTCTTCGTGCATTTTGGGATCGGCATATTTGCGCTTCATCACCTCGCGCAATGTATCCACCTCGTCGGGCGTCAAAACGCCCTTTAAAAACAAATACCCTTCCCGATGAAACCGCGAAATCAGATCTCGTGTTGTCGCTTCATCAAAAGGTTTGGCATTTTTTACAATGACGCTTTTAGAAAAGTACATATCTCACCCCTTTTTGGGCCACGCCCAAAACACATTTCATTGCGCATTTTAAGCCTTGCGCAAAATCATCACATTTTCATTCGTCAACACCTGTTGGATCACAAGGTAAGTGCTTAAGTGAAATAATGGGATGCAGCAGCAAGAATTGAAAATGATGAATGGCTGACAAATCCCCTGTAAAAAAGGGGGTGATGACTGTTGATAGGGGAGGGCTTGATTTCAATAGGCACAATTTTTTGTGCTTGAGTGCTTATCTCTGCCGATCACATTTATGTTGCGCCTGACCTTTCCTTTTACGATCGCGTTTTTTCATAAAGCGTAATGCTCACCTGTGTTCCAGGAAACGGGGCTGACGAGTGCACATACACCCGATTGCCGCGAATATAGACCCGTTCATCACCCGACCGAATGTGCAAACTGCCCCCATTTTCCTGACAAATTTGCCGCACGATAAACAGCCCCAGTCCCCGTGTGTCTCCCCGTGAAAAATCTTTCTGAATGGCCATTTTGATGGCATGCCCGTGGCTCCACTGCGACACATCGTGTCGGCTGGACAGGCTTTTTCGAATGCCCATCCCCAAATCACACACGCCAATAATGGCAAATTTTTTGTTCAACTTGTGGTTCACATAGCGCTGTGCCACCACAAACCCTTTATCGCCACTGTGATCAATAATGTTGTGGCATAACTCGGCTACCACATTTTTAAACCCAGTAATTTCGCGCACGGTATAATGCAATTCATCGCTCAAAATGGATACAACACGCGCCTCAAGCACCCCCAATACCTGTTCAATATCCTGGCGTGCTTCAATGGCAACGACTTCAAGCAGGCGTTCGTTGTGAACAGGGGGGTGGCCAATTTGAGGCATGCGTTCCAGTGTCACATACGAAGATAACACATCAAACACCTTCATGCGCGTCAAATAACTTTCAATATCCGGGTTTAACGGCAAACGGCACATAATATCCCAGTATTTTGCGCTTAAATGCCGTCCCATCAAACACAATATGCCCATGCCGTATGGATCTACAAAACCCAACTCCGACAAATCCAGCACAATATTGTCTTCTACTCGTTTCTGGGTAAACATATCGACCATTTGCAGCATGTTATCGCATGATACTGCCGACAAATTGTTTTCTGTAACGGTTAGCTGATTGTTCAATACAACATCCTTTTCATTTTTTGCTCTTTCTGTTGATTTTATGCGCATCATAAAAAAGATGATAGATTGGGTTTTGCATTTTTCAAAATACTTTTTGTCTTTTTTACTGTCTTTTCTGTAAAGAGTTGCCAACCATTAAAATTCGCAGTAAATTGCATTTCTCAACAGAGCGCATAACTGATAACCACCTTCAACAAACTGCCTAAAATGAAAACCACCTGCCATTTCCTGATCTTTTTGCTGTTGATCTTTTCAACCACCACCTGGGCTCGCACCTTTCATGTTGGCCCAGAACAAAAACTGGCCAACATTGGCGATGTGCCCTGGGAAATGCTTGCTGCTGGCGACACGGTTCTGATCTATTATCGATCCGATCCTTATCGTGAAAAGTGGGTTATCTGTGCACGTGGTACTGTTGCACAGCCCATTGTTGTTCGCGGCATACCCGGCCCCAATGGCGAATACCCGGTTATTGATGGGCGCAATGCCACCACGCGAAAACAGCTCAACTACTGGAACGAATCGCGTGGGGTTGTCAAAATTGGTGGGGCACACACCCCTGGTGATACAATGCCCCAAAATATCATTGTTGAAAACCTCGAAATTCGTTCGGGACGACCCCCTTATACGTTCAATGGGCGAAACGGTGTGGTTGCTTATGCCAACAATGCCGCCGCAATTTTTCTGGAAAAAGGGGAACAGATTACCATTCGCAACTGCATCCTTCACGACAGCGGCAACGGCTTTTTCTGTGCCAGTCAATCCAGCCATGTGCTTGTTGAAGGCTGTTATATTTACGACAATGGCATGGAAGGGCGCATTTATGAGCACAACAATTACACCGAAGCCCGAGGTATTATTTTTCAGTTTAACCATTTTGGCCGTCTGAGAAGGGGTTGTTTGGGCAATAACCTGAAAGATCGATCTGCGGGCACCATTATCCGTTACAACTGGATCGAAGATGGCAATCGGCAACTCGATCTGGTTGATGCTGGCCATGCAGAACTCTTCAACGATCCCGTTTATCGCACCACCTGTGTCTATGGCAATATTCTCATCGAAGGCCATGGGCAGGGCAACAGCCAGATTGTACATTATGGCGGCGACTCCAATATCCGCAACCAATATCGCAAAGGGATCTTGTATTTTTATAACAACACCGTCATTTCCACACGAGCCGACAACACCACCTTGATACGCTTATCAACCAGCGATGAAACCTGTCTGATGCAAAACAATATTTTTTATATCACTGCACCAGGCGAACAATTGGCACTTAGCCATGATGATGGTAGTCTCCATATAAAAAACAACTGGATCAAATCTGGATGGGTGATTGGCCATGAACCTCTAACCGGCTCTGTTCAGGATTTGGGAAATAATTTTTCGGGTGATGATCCCGGCTTTGTGAACCTGTCAGAACAACAATTTGAACTCATCCCAGACGCACCCTGTATTGACATGGGCAGTATCCCAAAATATCCCGTCGAAAACGAATATATTCCCCATCAACAATTCCGACCCCGTCGCATGATAAACGATATTGATATTGGCGCTTATGAAGCCCGATTTTAAGGAGTTTATGCATGTCGCACCCTCTGTTTCAAATTGGAAAGCCCTTACCTGTCTGGACCGAAGGTTTTTTAGATCTGCACCACATCAACACTGGGCGTGGTAATTGTGCTTTTTACAGATTGCCCGACGGCACCACTATGCTTGTGGATGCAGGTGAACTGGATCCCACCACCGAACGGGTGCGTTCACCGCGCAAT
>CAXNEV010000051.1:0-13032 GCA_964200925.1 Candidatus Latescibacterota bacterium
ACACACTGACAAAATTCTGCCGATCCTGCCCCCATCGATTCTGCGGAATCTCGACTGTAAAAGCCGACAATGCCACAAACCAGGGCTTGTGCCGACGCATCAACGCCTTGTCGTCCATCCGGTACGTGTGGCGATCTTGAGCTGCCGCCGTTTCTACAATTTCACCCTCTGCCCCATAAAGCAACATCTGCCCGGCATAATCGGCATCAAACAATTTGCCTTTGGCCAGAAACAGCCCGTGTTGTTGTGCCAGAAAACCACGCCCTTCAGCCGTGTGTGAAAAACCAACATTGCCCAGGTGCACCCCTTCGTGATAAGGGTTGCGCCCATCCACCGTTTCCACCGCACTGCCATCGGGATACGTACATCCTGCGTGATATTGTGCCGCCAAACGCAAAGACGACAAAACCTCTGCATCACCCGACATCGCATAATAAACACCCAGGGCCTCCACATACACAAAGTTATAGGCCACCACAGGGCCTTTGTGCTCGGGCCACCATCCGTATGGCGACTGCTCACCAGCCACCTGGCGCAAAAAAGAACCGGCCTGCTGTTTCCAATCGTCCCGTTTAAAAACCCCACCGGCACAATACAAACCCATCGCATGATGTGCCGGAATATTGTGTACGTGTTTCATTGCCGTATCCGAAATTCCAGCGTAACCCTGTTGAAGGGCCTTGTCCCACCGCGCCCGCGTGATATCATCCATCACATCGCGCACAATGCCATAGGCCCGCATCCACCGGCTGTAAACCCAGGGCATAAAAATTTGCCCCCAGGTTGAATGGTCCTTTTTGCGAAACGTGAACATGCCTTTTTCATCTTGCGCATCAATCAGCGCATCGCCCCCCCGCACAATAGCCCCCAGCACCTGTTCACTGTGATAATGACCGCTGTCTTCCAAAGACCACGCCGCCGATAGCGCCAGCAACACATTTTGATCGGTGCTGATCCACGGTTCAATGCCAAACTGGCCATTGGGTTTTTGTGAGGCCAACAAATCCGTTACCGCCAGATCCAGCGATTCCAGCAATTGAGGTTCCCGCGTCCATATCCGTGCCATAATACCTCCACAATATTAAAAATAACCTGCCATGAACATCATAGGCTCATTCATCACTTTTTAACCCGATAACTGTACAGATGTGAACCGCTGGCAAAATAAATGCGGCCTTCCAGAATATCGCCTCCCCCTTGAATGGGCACAGGCGATTCGGCCAGCGACGAAATGGCCCATGTGGCTGCATGGATTTGCGCAATGCGTTTGGTAAAAAGAATATACACCGTGCCATCCCCATCTGTTACAAACACACGCGGCCCTTGCTGAGACGTGGAAATGCCAAATTTCGGCTCGGTATTTTGCTGGTGCACCACCTTGCGCTGTTGCGGATCAAAAACAAAAAAGATTTTGCGATCGACAAAGCCATAAACAAGCCCATTGGGCGCCGGGCACAAATCGGTATAACCCTGGGCGCCCGGAAACACAACATCGTGCCAGACAATCTTTTTGGTTTTCAAATCCAGAATATACAGTTCCGCCTCTTTTGCCTTTTGTTCACCGCCTGTGCCCGGTGCCGTCGTAGAACCGCCTAAGATCAGATCATCCGACAGCGCAAGCAAACCCTGTGTGCTGTGTTGGGGCAATAACTCGGTGTGTTCAACAAATGTGCCCTGGCCCGTTTCCCTGTCCCAGAAAAGCAGGCCGCCGCCGGTATAACCATAATCGGGCGTTCCGGCCAGTACCACAATTTTGCCATTGGGGTGAGCCAGCAGCGCATGGGGTCTATTGATGCCGGGTTTGCACTCAATGTGAAAACGCGGGTTGCCATTGGGATCATCCTTTTCCGTGGGCACCCAGGGTTTTGCCGGATCCCATTCCAGCAAAAAGCCGCCCGTATAACCGCCCACAAAAAAGCGATCCGCTTGTCGGGCCACGGTATTCCACTGGCCATAACTGGCGCGATTGATCCATGTGTCGGTGGCGGGATTATAGCTGAAAAACCGCATCGGAAACGCCGTGCCCCCGCAAATGGTATGGTCCGGCGCAACCGCCAACCCCATCAAGTGAGCGCCATCACTGGTATAATCAAAAGACAATGTCTTTTCCTGGCCCGTTTTTGGATCGGCCACCACAAGCACGCGATCCACCAGATTGCATGATTTGACCTGTTTGCCATCCGGAAAATCCTGGTGAAACAGGCCCTGTGACCCGGCAATATAGGGTTTTTCCCGTTTCTGAGCCCATGCACCAACGGGTGTTGCCTCGCCCTTGTAAAAAGCAATCCAGTTGCCCTCCGTTCCCGACGCGGGCTGACCATAAACCTTGCCGTCGAGATCGCGATAAACAGGCGCATATCCCTGCAATCGGTTTTCTTCGGCAATCATGGGTTTTGCCCGGCCCGTTTTGGGATCAAGCGCCACAATTTGACCCGACGTACTGCCCACGCCAAAATAAACCCAACCGGCATCATCAGCGGCCACCGAACGCGGATATTGCCGCCAGTTCTGATCGTACAGATGGCCGTAATCTTTGAATACCCGATTTTTTGGATCAAAAGACACCAGGCCGCTGTTTGGATATGTGGCCGACCAGATTTTGCCATCATCGTCTTCGGTCACGCTCATCGCCATCTGCGGCGCGGTTTTTTCATAAAATGTGAAGGCGCGTTTCACCGGATCGAATTCGGAAAAATAACTGTTAAAATGGGTATAATACTTGTTGCCCGAAGAAAGAATGGACGCATAGGGACAGTCGCCCCCCGGCGGAAATGGCACCGGAAATTCTTCGCTTTTTCCGGTTTCAGCATCAATCATCAAAATCGCATACCCACCCCGATGATCAAACAGCCAAACCAGCACCACATTGCGCCCCGCACCATCCACCGTGGCCACAGTTCCCCGATGGTTGCTGATCGGTGTGGCAGCTCCGTGATCGCTAAATCCGTTTCCGACATCCCGCGTTGTTGCACTTGTCACAGCATCCTCCCTCGCATGAATTTGATGGCACAAACCGAACAGGACAAAAACTGCTGCCGCGCACATCAAAAAAAAATGCACCCTGTTTTCTTTTTCATAAACAATCCCCTTTCAACACCTGTCTTTAGACGATTCGCTGATGACTTGTTTTGCTCGTGATTAGCGGGAACTTGCGCTTCGCGCACCCGCCGATTCGCTTCAACACACAATTCGGAACCGATCTCCCGCCATCGTTGAAAACACCTCAAAAATCTCTCCCACAACCTGCGAAAAATCAAACGCCTCTTCAATCTCAAATGTGTTCACCCCGGTCATCCGGTAAATGGCAAATGTGCGCCCACCCACCCGAACGCGCCTTTTGGCATACGACCAGGCATTGGATTGCTCCACATCGCTCTCAAATCGCCGTTGAAATCCGGCTTTAACTGTGCCACGCCCCCAGACAAACCGGGGCATGCTGGCAAGGCAGATTCGACTGCCCCGGCCTTCTTTTTCGACCCGGTCAATCAAATAGGCAGTTTCCGCTCCACTTGGATGAATCGCATACAACACCCGGCCTGAAAGAGATCCGTCTGTGGGCAACAAAACGTCTGTCAGCAAATCCCATCGATCCGGCTGCCCGCTGATGTCTCCCACCACGGCAGAAAGCGTTCCGTGATAGTCGCGAATCTGTTCGATCACATGCGTGCCCACACTCAGGCGCGACCCGTCGATCAATTCCAGACTTGTTTGCCCACCCCACTGTGTAAACACCCCAACCCGCCCGGTCAGTTCAAACATTTGCCCGTCGGGAAGCCGGGTGGAAAACCCCTCTCCCGTTGGATCAATCGCAATCGTTTGCACCCGTTCTTTTTCCGTAACCCGCAACACAATCCCTGCCCCATTTTCCGATAACAATTCCACCTGTTGAACCATTCCCTCGCCCCGATGAGCCTCTATCACCGTCAAAAATCGGCTCTTGTCACCTGTTCGTCGCAAACAGATCACCGGACGCCAGAATTCGTGCAACCGGGCATCGTCTTCCACGGCTCGCCGCACCGATGGCCCTTCGCCCACCAGCAATTGTGCCATGTTTGCCCCCACAAACCAAACATCTGTGTTTGTGGTTTCTCCAACCAGCCGCACCTTAAAGTCTTCGGTCACCTCCGCCGACCGCACCTTTTGAATGTAGTCGTACTTTGCCCCGGTGGTGCCCCCATCTCCCATCCCAGATATCGAAGTCAGAGCCCGATCCACCTCCACCTTCTGGTCAAAATCTGTGGCCCCGTGCAACAAATAGTCGTGTGTTGTGCCGCCCTCAACTTCAAAGAGATCCACCAGATACCCCGTTTCGGGGCCTGTTGATACCAGCAGCAGCGAACGCCGATAGACCCGCGTATTGCCAAATGCATCGGGCGCTTCTGCTGAAACAAATCCGATACCCTGTTTTGATGTTGGAGAATAACCCAACAATCGGCCCCCGGCCTCTGTTTGCTCTTGCCTGTCCACCACAACCGTGTTATGGCTTGCAACAGATGTCGTCCAGGGTCGAAACACGGTCCATGTATAGCCGATATCGGCAAGCAATTCCTGCCTTAGGGCATACATGCTCATGCCCAGTGTATCCCGGTGGTGATGCCCGCCCCAGGGCCCAAACGAAAATGTGGCGCGAATCGCCTCTGCCGTACGCCCCACACCCAGCATGGCCTCTCCGGTTCCGGGCAACAGCGTATTTTCTGACAGCAGTGTTAACAGATCATTTTTTGCACACAACCGATCGGTTTCAGACGACCGCCGAAACAGCGCAAAAATTGGGTCTGCTGCGGGCACCCGCGCAAGGCCAAGTGTTTCATCGGCCGCCTCAACAAAACGCCCCATCACCTTGATCCCTCCGGCCCCGGGCAGCGTTGTGGGTGACCAGTTGTCATTGACCGGCACACCCCGTCCATCTGGAAAAAACAGGCCGAGAGGCGCGGTAAAAACCTGCGGCAGGAAGGGCATTTTGCGATATATATCCACACCTCCCAAACCACCGAGCACTTCCGGCACGCGCAACACACCCCCCACAATCATGGCAAAATAATTAAGCGTATTTTCATGCCAGTAGCCGTCATAAACAAACCCGTTGTCGATCAAGGTCTGAAAAAGGTTGAAGGCCGCCTCCACAAATACGGGCTCGTCCAGCATGCGGCCCACCAGCCCCAGCCCCATGATCCGCGACCCGTCGTAATTGGTCGCCCGGTAAGGAACCTCTATCGTGTGTCGGGCCGCTTCGTAAAGCAGGTCGCGCTCGATCTCAACCCGCACGTCTCGCTTGTATTCTCCCGATAATTCTTCAATAACCCCACTGTTGGAAATCTGGTCATAAACTTGTGCCATATTAAAAGCCCGACCGGCATCGGCATAGGGGCTGTCGTGAAAATTGCCCCATCGGGCAGACACAAAAGGAAATGGCGGATCCTTATAAAAATGGTTCTCGTAATATCCCCTGTGATCGGCACTGGCAAACCCCTGCCCCAGCCCGTGTACCGGGTAATGGGGATACACTTGTGCCAAACGCGCCAGAATCACCGCCGCTCGGCGTGCATACGCGCTATCCCCCGTCAACGTATAGGCCAGCGCCAATGGCCCTGCCAGACCCGTCACCTGTTCCTGCCGGTAGCCATAGACCATGTTGTCAAAAAAATACCGCATCCCGTCCTCGTCCTGCCAGTAGCGATACAACACGGCCTTCCCGGACGGGCCCACAATCTCCACCTCCCCGGTGGGGGCATGCCCTGGCCCCGGAAGAATAGCCCCGCATGTCAGGCACTTCACATGGAGCGGATCATCTGCAGACCAGGCCCAGAATCGCTCCCGCCAGCTTCGCTGCGCCCGATCTATTGGACAACGCGGCAGAGGGAAACTCACCTGATCAAAAATCCCGTCGCAAATGGCGGCTTCCGTCATCTGCATAATACCGCTTTGATCAATGCGCAAAATGGCGTTTGTCAGAACCTGTTTTGCCCAGGAATGTGATGAAACCCGCCGCCGCGCCCGGCCAATTTCGGCCTCTGTGTAAAATACAGGGTGGGGCACCGGCCTGGGAAATGGCCTTGCACCAGCCCAATAGGGACTTTCTCTGTGACAGTCGATTTGCTCAATTTTCACAACCACACCTTTTTCCGCTATGCCTTCGATAATACGGCCACCTGACCGGCAGCCGTTCCCATCAAAACTCCCAGGCCACTGTTCACCCGCGCAAGCGCCGTCACGCTGGCATCTGCCCGATAATGTGCTACCACTTCCCCATCTAAAGACAGCCACACCACCCACCCCTCCGCGGTTGCGGCCACAATCTCTGTTTCACCCCATGGCGTCAACCCGGTAATGGCCGCATTCAAATCTTTCCGCCAGCGCCGTTTGCCATCTGCGGTTAAAAAAGCCACATTGCCACTTTCACTGCCCGCCACAAAACCGCCTGACATGGCAAACCCATGCCGCACATCATCACCCAGGTTTGTTTTCCACACCAAGGCTCCTGTCACCGGGTGAAACACCGACACATACCCATCCATAGATCCATATACGGCTTCCAGCATTTGGTCTTGATTCAAATCCGTCAATGCCAATGCCGTATAACACGGCCCGCCGCGAATGGTCCATCGAATGCGCCCATCGGCTTCCAACAAATTGGAATTGTAATATTCCGTACCAACCAGAATCTCCTTTTTGCCATCTCTTTCTACATCGGCCACAACCAGCGATTGTGCGGCGTGGTGTTCTATTTGCCGCTGCCACACCTCGTCACCTGCCGGTGTCAGTGCCCACACCAACCACCCGTCTGTTGCCGTCACAATCGCCATTTCTCCCGTTCCATACAAATGGGCCGTGGTCACGGCATTCACAATCTGATCGCGGCCATGAGAGGGCGCAAATTCCCGTTGCCACATCACCCGTCCAGAGGCGTCAAACCGGCTTAACCGGCAATCCCGTCCGCCAGCCAACAGCGACAGCCCATCGCCCAGATCACACAGGTGCACCGTTTTCACCAAAGCGCCCAACTCTGCCCGCCAATGCTTCTGGCCCCCGGCATGAATCAGCGCCACCTCACCGGCATCTGTTCCAACGGCAACAACATCTCCTTGCACATCCACACACGACACCGCCCCCAGCACAGCTATTTGCCAAACAGGCGCGATCCCCTGTTTTTTGGAGGGCACAAACATGTTTGTTTTGGGCAATTGATGATGCACATACGGCTTGCCAGATTCAACAGCCTCCCGCAACAAATCTGCTTCATCCACATGAAATACCACCGGCTGTTTGACCGCAGGAGCATCTTTGCTGGTTTGGCCCATGGCATGTACGGGTTCTGCACGGTCAAACATCACCTTCTCAGTGCCAAACCGCCGACCGTTTAACAATACCACAGTCTTTTTGGTCACAACAAATGCTTCGGCATCTATGTGCAATGGGCCAACTGTGCCGACACCCACACCAAACACAACTGCACCTTCAGGGCCAGTAATGCGCACAGCATTTTCCGCAAGTCGTTCCATGTGCCAGGCGGCCACATCGGTTTGTGTTCCGGCAACCATCAAATTAAAATAGCGCGCCACATCACCTGCCCGACCGTGAAACGCCTTCTGCTGTTTAAAAATCTGAATGGGGCCTTTTGCATAGTCATAACCGGCATAGGGGTCTTGCCCGGTCACGCGCGCTTCTTCCGTTTCTACCGTTTTTTTCGAGTCATCGGCATTGATCATGCCAAAACAAACACCCTGTTGTGCAACCATCAAATTTGAACCATCAAGATGCACATCACCTAAAGTTCGCCACAAACAATGCAAGTCGTAATCGGCATCTTTTAATATTTCCAGAGAATCGGCGACCAGCAAAAATTGGCCTTTTGCCCAAAACAAATCCCGCGTCCAGTTCACCCCATTGTAATTGGGCACAACCGTTCGCGAAAAAGCCATATCGCCAAAATCCTCTGCCCACTTCAGCCCCACCAGCGACGGCATCTCCACACTTTCACCATCGCAAATCGACACCACAGAAGAATGATGGCGCGGCCGCCGCCAGATGTAATCGGTTTCGGCCAACCACATGCGCCCTTTCCACGTCAACCGTTCAATCGAATTGCCATCATCATGCCCATGCGCAAACGTCGAAGTGCCATCGAGCAACAGATAAAAATCTGCCTCGTCAAATCCTTCCCGAAAGGTCAACTTATCAAAGGCTTCTTCAATAGGCACATTGGCCCCGCCCGGCCCATGCTGTTCTGCCCAGGTATATAGCGGTTGATTAAACGGCGCAACCGTCACACCCGTCATCCACTCTGGCACGCGCCTTTGAATATCCTGATAATAACAATCCAGTTGCGGTTGGCCCCCCATCCACGACAGGGCCCACAGATAACCGCCCTCGTTATAGTGCCAGGCCGCTTTGCACAGTGTCATAGCCACACCCGGCGATGCCTTGCGGCGCATGCCATAACTGCCCACATCGCCAAAACCCACGGCAGATCCCAGGTTGTCTGTAATCAAAATGGCATAATCGGCCAGTTGCCGCAAATGCCCATCCGACAAAAACCGGAAGTTATCGCGCTTCAAATCATATGTCATCAAATGGTTAGGCACCAACCAGCAATACCCCCCGCCTCCACCATCGTCATTGGGTTTGTAACAATCGGCCTGCCCGTCAAAAATGGCCTGGCAAAACCGGAGCTGTTTTTCAAACCCGTTGCGCCCGTAATAGGTCTTAAAATACCCTGCGCCAAACGACATGCTCAATGCCGCAAACGTCGAATGATTCTGCCGGATCTCTTTTGGGGGCAGCGCCTCTCCCCGAAAGTAGGGCAAGTTGGCCACATAATGCGTGAGCCCCCACAACAACTGAGTCATGCGCAACCGATCCGCATCTGAAAACGCATCGCTTTCTTCAATCAAATCCCAAACATAAAACAACCGCCACACCCAGGCGTAAATGAACAACATGTGTTCAAAACACCACTCGCCCTGGTAGCGGTTTTTGACCAGGTCTTCATAATAAAAAAGCACATCGCGAAACATCCGGGCGCAATCGGCATCGTGTGTGAGGTGGTGCAAAAGCCCAAATGAAATGCCCTGTTCAATTGGGCCGCGCCCGGCATTGCCCCGAAATCCCGCCTCGATGCGCTGATAAAACACATCGGGCGTCAACTGGGGAAGCATCGCTTCGTGTACATCTGATCGGGAAACATTGGTATAGCCCAATAAGCCTGTGTTTGCACCCAACACCTGCGCCAACTGGTCTATTGCCACCCTTGCCCCGTCCAACGTGCTGGCCCCCACAATCAGCGCATTGTGCCCACAGCCTTCCGGGTTGTGTACCGTTTGAAGCACATACCCGTCTTTTCCCGGATAAAAGTCGTCCACAAAAGCATATTGGCGTCTGTAAAGGGCCATCATCGCTGCATTGTTCATGGCACTGCCCAGCATCACCCGGTGCCCGTCATGCAAGCCTGCAAGCATTTCATCAGATACAATCGGCAGAGTCGTTCCTGTGTTGTTGCGAATCACCGCCTGTAGCCGCTCGGCAATTTTCTGCCACTCTGGCCCGATTGGCACCACAATCTTTCCACCTGCCTGAAGATCTGTTTTCAGGTGCATATCCTTCAATGTCCCGATCTGTTCCATCACACACACCCTTTAAAATGGCCCTCACCCTTTCAACTCATGGAGCAATCGAACGGCTGTCTCAATGAGAAACAACCCCGCTTCATCTGCCCCGCGCCCGGTTCGCGATTCATATCCTCCCAGCGCCCATTCGCCCGGCAAGCCGACATAACTCACCCCGCGCCCATTGGCATACCCCACAATGAGCGTGTGCGGAAAAGGCGACCGCGCCTGAATGGCGCGGGCCAAACCATTCAAAGGCTCTCCAGGCAAAGTGACCAGCGCAAACGAATCACAAACCAGCACCTGCACTTCGACAGGGCGCGTGCGGACACCATCTTTGCCCTGCGCCAGTGGCAAATAAACCACCTGAGAGACAGAAGTCAACAAACCCGGCGTTAAAACCAAAGACTGTTTGGATGCGACCATGGCGCGCTGGGCAAAAAAATGCGCCATCTCATGTCGCGCTTCCAAACCGCGCCGCGTCGGAACAATCTCACCCGCACACCCTTGCAAGAAAAATGCTTCACCACCCAAATTTTTAACAATCACATCACATGCCACACCGGGCCAATCGGCCGATATTCCCTGATGGTGCGGATACACCGACACAGAATGACACGGCACACTAAACAATGTTGCAACGGTTTTGCCCTCTGCTGTACAAAAAGAAAGCACCATCAACGTGGGATCAAATGGCGAAAACCGCAGCCCGTCGGGCAAACAATTTGCATCGTCAGGCTTAAACATCGTCACCACCTGTCCATGCACATCCACAGGCCGCCGATTAAAAAGCCATTCGTTTGCATTGGCCCGCCCCACAGACAGCGTCACCGGTACGGCAGCAGCCTGCGCCTGTTTGACAAGATTGGCGCACACATTGGGAATTTGCAAAGCCCATGCGCGAAAAACCGCATCTTCCAGCACCGGGCGCTGGTTTTCGCGCTGATCCTGTGGCATAGAAGAAATCGTATAGGGCGAACGCGGCCCCGAATGGGTGTGTGAGGCCCCCACCAGAATGCGCTCACCCGGTATGCCCGTGGCCTCACACACGGCCTTGCGCACATCAACCACAGCTTCTTCCCGCGCATCAATCAAATCCCAGCAGATGATCACAAACCAGTTCGCGCCATCATACAAGGCCAAGGAACGGGCAAATAAAGAATCGATCACCCCGTCATAAGGTTCGCCTGTTACCCAATTGCGCATCGCTGGATCAGGGGTAATCTCCACGCGCGCGCACCCGGCTGAAAGTACGACATTTTGCATCGCGGCCATCCTTGCAATAAAATATTGAAAAGGAAGTGCTCTATAAGAGCAGATAAAGATTTGAAATACGTGAAAGACTGACGATGGACATGAAAACACATTTGCGCGTTAACACGTTTGCGCGTTCCACCCCCCCCACCAGAATCGTATCGCATGGTTTATAGGTGTTAACGTTCTAACGTTCCAACGAGATGTTAACGTTCCAACGCGATTTAAAACAACTTCGCCGCCATCAATAGGTGACCCGACGAAAAAAACATTTCGCCATTCAAAATCGGGCCCGCTGAAGCATGGTTTTTCAACCGTTCAGGAAAACGAACCACTTCTTCTGTGATTGTTGCTCCAGGTGCAAACCGGTAAATGCAAAGCGGTGTCAGACCATAAATCATACCGTCTGGCCCCACCTGTAACCCATTGTCCACCGGACCCCCTTCGGGCACTGGTACTCGATTGCCAAAAGCGCGTGCCTTGGGGTCAAACACAAAAATCTCTGGTGGTGCCTGATGCCCTCGAACCGTCCCATAAAGCTGTCCATCTGGTCCCATAACCAGCGCATTAAATGTCGAAACCGACCGATCCAGCGTGCCTTCCCAGACTTTTTCTTCTTTTTGATAATCCCACAAAAGCAGCACGGCCTGATCCACCTTTGGCTGCGTACCGGTGCCCCCATCAATGCTCGTGCCTACCGCCAGCAATCCTTGCACATCAATGTGCGCCAGCGTATAACAACTGCCATCGCCAACAATTCGATAATACGCCTTTTTTTCACCTGTCTTCGGGTCGTAATACGACAGCGGTCCGCCCCACAACCCGTAATCGGGAACCGAAGCCAGCCACACCCTGCCCATTGGCCCTGCCAGGGTTGTGCGAGGTCGAAAAGAGATGTCGTCAATTCGCCCAATATCTCTGGGATTGTCACCTTCTCCCTCACCAAAGTGGTAGGGTTGTGACGGATCATAAACCGACACCCGCGCGCCAGGATACGAAGAGATGTAAATTTTCCCATCGAGGTTGGCCATCGAATAAGCCTCACCTGCGGCAAGCGAACAAATGCCCAGATCAGCCAGATGCCCATCCTGTGGGTTGTAATAAAACAAGTGCTCAGGCAATATGCTGGAACCATATACACACCCGTCTGGCCCACCGTGCAAACAAAAAATGTCTGTGCCACTGGCCAGATAATTCAAATGAAAATGCCGCGTTGTGCCGTCTGTGCCCATGACTTCCAGTTCCCGGTGAATGTACTGCGCCGCATCGGCAAACCGAAACGAGCGCCCATCTGAAAGTTTTGGTTCAACCGCAGGGGCAGGGGCAGGCACAACCACGGGAATAGCCCGGCTGCCTTCAATGCGAAAATGTCCCTGGCTCGATTCAATATAAAGTTGCCTGTCAGTCCCGCGATGCAAACTCAGTGTCCCTTCACCTCGCGTGATCACTGGCCCAACCCCTGTTTTTTCCCCGGTCTTTGGGTCAAGCACCACCACATGGGGTCGCGTTTGCGCAATTATGCATGCAACAGTGCCATCGGTATTCACCAGTGGCCAACAATACATGTCCACGTCGTCCATCCGCCCATAGCGTTCAAAAACCTTTGTCGCCGGGTCATAACTGGTCAGGTCTGCGGTTCCATAACTGCCAATCCAGATTTTCCCGTCTGCATCTTCGTCCATTTGACATGGAAAAATCGCCGCCTTGCCGTTAATTTCGCCCAGATCCAGCAGATCGTCCATGTCTGGATCAAAACAATGAAGATGCCCGGAATGAGCCGCGCCAATATACAAACGCCCGGTGCGGCTCATCAACACAGCTGTTGTATAATTGGATTCTGGCACCTCGGCAGTAAACTGCCGAAAGGCTCCCGTATCCGGGTCGATTTGCAAAACAAAAAAATTCTCGGCCTGTTGCGACATTGTGGCATACAAACAGGGCATCCCCTTTTTATTTCGCCCCGCATACAAACTCGCCCGGTTCACCGAACGCACCGGAATGCCCACTTCTCGAACCTGCACTTTCTGCACCGCAGCCATACCGCCCTCCAGTTTTGTCATGATATCGTATTTCAGATAATAAACTTGAATTCTCGACGATAGACGATGGTTAAAATGCGTTTGCACGTTCCAACCCACCAGAATCGTATCGCATGGTTTACAAGATGTTAACGTTC
>CAXNEV010000052.1:0-12893 GCA_964200925.1 Candidatus Latescibacterota bacterium
CAAACCCTATGGCATTCGCGCACGCCTGCTCGATCCCGAATGCACCACCATCGACACCGCACCCGAATTTGTCATTCGCGACGATGGCCTGGGCACCGACCTGGGTTATCCCTGGGGCTGTGTATTGCCCAATGGCAACGTACTGGCGCTCTATTATTTTTACGACAACGACCTCATCCGGCACATCGCTGGCAGTGTGTTGGAAATATAAACACGTTGGAACGGTAGAACGTTAGAACATTGGAACGTGTTAACGTGCAAACGCGCTTTTTGGGTGGAACGCGCAAACGTGCAAACGTGTTAACGCGCAAACGTGCAAACGCATTTTTCTCTCTCAAACAAAAATGGAGACAGCCATGAACTCCCTCGATCAATATCGCTATGAATACCTCACGTGGCCCGAAATCAACGACGCCGCACAGGCGGGCAAAGTGGTGCTGTTGCCCATTGGCAGCACCGAACAGCACGGATACCATTTGCCCTTGGACACCGACAACCTGCTGGCCACCAGCGTGTGTCTGGAAGCTGCCCGGCGCGATCCGCACCACCTGCTGGTTATGCCCAATATTCCCTATGGATACAACGAACACGCACAGGATTTTCCAGGCACCATCCATGTCACCTACGAACATTTTATTGAATATTGTCTCGACGTGTGCAAAAGCGTGGCCTATGCGGGTTTCAAACGCATCTTCATTGTCGATGGTCACGGGTCCAATGAACACCTGTGCGAATTTATCGCTCGAAGAGCCACGCTTGAAACCGATGCCATGATCGCCTCCGCCATGTGGACCAACCTCGTCACAAAAGAATTTGAACAGATCCGCGAATCCGGCATGGGCGGGGCCGCTCATGCCTGTGAACTGGAAACCTCCATTTACCTCTATCTGGCCGAAGATCGCGTGCAAATGGACAAAGCCGTTGATCACTTTGGAGGCGCCGCGGGTTTGGAAGGGTCAAAATATCTCTATGTCGATCTGGCCAAAGGCTGGGGGCCTGTCAAACTGGTCAAGTGGACCAGCTCTTCCACACCCAATGGGGTTTCCGGTGCGCCCACACTGGCCACCAAAAAGAAGGGCAAAGTCCTGCTCGATGCCGCCGCCAATCACATCATTGCCTTTTGCAAAGAATTTCGCGACATGCCCGATCCCAAACGCATTGACCACCGTGTGATTAAACCCAAAACACCTTCGTTGCCCAACCTGGATTAAGTTTTCGGGAGATTTGCATGCGAACCGTTTTTATCATGCTCGACTCGCTCAATCGGCACTATCTCAAAACGTATCATCCCAATGCCTGGGTGCAAACGCCAAACATCGACCGCCTGTCCCGGCGGGGCATCGTGTTTGACAACCACTACTGCGGGTCCATGCCCTGTATGCCTGCCCGGCGCGACATGTACACGGGTCGCCTCAATTTTCTCGAAACGCCCTGGTCGCCCATCCAGCCATGGGACGATTGTATGCAACCCGAATTGTTCCGACAAAAAAGCACCTACTCCCACATGATCACCGACCACTATCACTATTTTCACAGCGGGGGAGAATGTTACCACACGCGGTTCAACTCATGGGAATTTATGCGCGGCCAGGAAGGCGATGTGTGGCGACCCCTTGTAAATGAACCCGACATGCCAACTTTTAAAGGCAAAAACCGCCGCGCCTATTGGGCCAATCGCGCATTCATGAACACCGAGCACGACGAAGAGTATTCCACGCCGCAGTGTTTCATCCAGGCCATCGATTTTCTCGAACACAATCACCAGGCCGACAACTGGCATTTGCACATCGAATGTTTTGATCCCCATGAACCTTTTGTCTGCCCCCAAAAATATCGCGACCAGTACAACGACACGTGGGACGGGCGATATCACTTCGACTGGCCCAACTATGCCCCCGTTGAAGAAGAGGCCGAAGCCGTTGAACACATCCGCAAAAGTTATGCGGGCACCCTCAGTATGGCAGACCACTGGTTGGGCAAATTCCTCGACAAAATGGATGCCCTGAACATGTGGAAAGACACCGTGGTGGTGCTCACCACCGATCACGGCCACCTGTTGGGAGAACACGGATATTGGGCAAAAAATTACATGTTTGACTACAAAAAACTCGTTCACATTCCGCTGATTGTCTGTGCGCCCCAAATCCATCCACGCCGCTGTTCGGCCTTAACAACCACCATCGACCTCATGCCCACCTTCATGGAACTCCACGGCGGTCAAAATCCAGACGCCGTACGCGGCAAATCCATCTGCCACCTGCTCCAAAAGGAAGAAACCCATCACGATGCCGTGCTCTACGGGTATTTTGGCAAAGATGTCAATCTCACAGATGGGCATTATACCTATTGTCGCCAGGCCATTGACGGATCAACCCTCTACAACCACTCGGCCAATGCCTGCAACTTCAGCGATTTTGAAAAACGCGACGTGCTGGCCAGTGCCGAACTGGGCGTCTTTTTAACACATACACACAACATTCCGCACTTTCGCATCCAAACCAGATCGCGCAAACACCACAATGCCCCCGCCTTCAACCCCATTTACGATATCATCGCCGATCCCGAACAAACCACGCCCATTCACGATGAAACACTGGAGACAAACCTTGCTCAAAAAATGAAAACCCTTTTTGAATACTACGATGCGCCCGACTGTCAATACACCCGCATGGGATTTTAAATAAACACGCTACAAAACATGCGGTACGGGAAGATTTTCCGCGCGATTCCGTTTCGCAACACATTGCAAAACGCCTCCATCGCTGACAGGCTATTTCATGGTGTGCATCCACAAAAAGATATTCGCGGAAAATCAGCCCTCCCGGCGCTTGAGGGACGGCATTTTTTGCTTACTTTTTGTTGCTGTTGACAAAAAGTAAGTCGCCGAAGGCATAAAAATCGCCGAAGGCATAAAAAAATATGATAAAAGATAAAACGTTGGAGAAGTCTGTATCCATTCACTCTTTTAAGGAACAATATACAATGCCAAAAATCAAAGCCGTCGTTATGGCCGGTCGCTGGATCGACTGGATTTCCGACATGAAAACCGCCTCCGAAAAACTGCACATCGTAGGCGTGCCCACCCGCGATGACCTCTTGCGCGAAGTTGTCGATGCGGAAGTGGTCATTGGCCGGTTGCCTCATGAAGCCTTTCTCAAAGCCAAAAAACTGCGCTGGGTGCAAAGCATCGGCGTGGGTTTTGAAACCATGCTCTATCCCGAAATGCTGCAAAGTGAAGTTATCATCACCAACACCGCCGGAGCCTACGACTCGGTTATTTCAGAACACGCCATGGCACATATTCTGGCCCATTCACGCGGCATTTCTGGCCATGAACGCAACCGCAAAAACCGCAAATGGTCGCGTGAAGTTCACGTCATGCAAATTGATGGGCTCACGGCCTGCGTGCTGGGCCTGGGCTCCATTGGCCGCACCATTGCCAAACGCTTACACGCCTTTGGGCTCCACGTCATTGCCGTCGATGTCCAGGCCAAAACCCCACCCGAAGGTGTTGCCCGTGTGGTTCATCCCGACCACATGCTCGATGTGCTTCCCGAAGCCGACATTGTGTTGGTGGCTCTGCCCTTGACCAAAAGCACCGAAGGGGTCATCAACGCGCAGTGTTTTAACCGCATGAAAAAAACGGCCCTGCTCATCAACATTGCCCGTGGCCCCATTGTCAACGAACCCGACCTCATCACCGCTTTGCAAACCGGTCAAATTGCAGGTGCGGGCCTCGATGTGTTTGAAACAGAACCCCTGCCGACAAACAATCCGCTGTGGGACATGCCCAATGTTTCTTTTACACCCCACATCGCCAGCCAGTGCGACGAAGGCAATCACAACATCAAACAAATCTTCATCGACAATTTGCGCCGATATGCCAACGGCGAAACATTGATGAACATCATCGACAAAGAAAAGGGGTATCTTGTCCGGCCTCATTAGACAGGTCGAAATTTTGAAAAAGCACATCCTTTGGTTATATTTTGTTCACCAAAAACCCAAACAAAGGCGTGCCAAATATGCAAACCACACTTGAAATTCCAAACGCATTGGATATAAAATCACTTTGTGAAAAATACCACATCGTCCGATTGTCTTTGTTCGGTTCCGCATTGCGGCGTGAATTAGGGCCAGAAAGCGACATTGATCTGTTGATTGAATTTGAGAAATCTCATATACCCGGGTTCCTCAAACTCGCGCGAATAGAAAGAGAATTTTCTGTTTTATTTCACAACCAGCGCATTGATCTGCGAACACCCGAAGATCTCAGCCAATACTTCAGGCAAGATGTCCTGGACAAAGCAGAGCCGATATACAATGAATCACGTTGAAAAACTGAAAGAACAAATCATTCCCGTTTTGCGCCCCTATGTAAAGCGGATTTCCGTATTTGGTTCATTTGCCCGCTCGGAAGAGACGTCGGAAAGCGACATTGATTTACTTGTAGAACTCAAGGCATCTGGTGACCGCCCGGCACTGGGATTAAAATGGTTCGGACTGGAACGGGAATTAAGTGAAGCCCTCGGACATGAGGTGGAACTTGTTACAGACACCTCATTAAGCCCTTATCTTCGTGCGCAGATACAAAAAAGTCTGATTACACTTTATGAAGAAAGATAATGAAATTTATCTGCGCCATATCCTGGATGCAATTATCCTGATCAAATCCTACATCCACGGCGCTACATTTGAATCATTCCAAAACAATATGATCTTGCAGGATGCCGTTATTCGGCGATTGCAGATCATAGGAGAAGCCGTCCGTCAATTATCCGAGGATTTTCGCAATCATTATCCCAATATCCCTTATGGAGAAATCCTGGGTATGCGCAATAGGATAACGCATGATTATCTCGGTGTCGTTTTGGAAATTGTTTGGGAGGTGGTGCAACAAGATCTTCCCAAATTAGAACTTGAAATCCAGACCATTTTGAACAAGGAGTAATTCATGGCCGAATTTTCCATTGCCAAAGCCGTTGAAAAAGCTTTTCAGAAACACGCCATTGTCGATATTCACACCCACCTGTATCCCCCATCCATGGGATCCATGTATCTGGCCGGTCCCGACGAACTGATCACCTATCACTACCTCAAAGCCGAATGCTCGCGCATGTTGCCCGATGACATCTCCGTTGAAGCCTTCAACACCATGCCCAAACCCCAGCAGGCCGACATCATTTGGAAACAGCTTTTTGTGGGCAACAGCTCGCCCATTTCCGAAGCCCAGCAGGGCATCATCACCGTGATGAACCGCCTGGGCCTTCAGCCGCGAGCCAAAGACCTGTCAGAATTTCGCGCCTATTACAAATCTCAAAAAGCCGAAGACTATGTCGATATGGTTTTTGAAAAAGCCAATGTGGCCAGTGTTTACATGACCAACGATCCCCTCGATGATACCGAAGGCCCCATCTGGCAACCGGGTTTTGACCTCGACCCGCGTTTTAAAGCCGTGCTTCGCCTCGACAGTGCACTGATAAACTGGCCAGCCCCGGTTGCCAAACTCAAAAAATTGGGTTATGACGTCAGCCCCGAACTTTCTGAAAAAACCTTTTCCGAACTGCGGCGCTATTTAAACAACTGGGTTGAAAAAATGAACGCCCGGTATATGGCCATTTCACTGCCGCCCAATTTTGCCTACCCGTCAAACGACAGCATCTCGCTGCTGATGGCCAATGTGGTTTATCCAACCGCCCAGCGTTTGGGCATTCCGTCAGCGATGATGATCGGCGTCACCCGCCAGGTCAATCCCGTGCTGCGCGACGGTGGCGACAGCCTGGGCAAATGGGACATCACAAACCTCGAACGCATCGCCCGCGACTGGCCCAAAGTCCATTTCCTAATCACCCTGCTCTCGCGGGAAAACCAGCATGAACTGGCCGTCACAGGCCGCAAATTCCCAAACATCCATCCCTTTGGGTGCTGGTGGTTTTTGAACAATCCCAGCATCATCCGCGAAATTACGCAAGAACGCATTGAGCTTTTGGGCACCAGTTTTGTGCCCCAGCATTCCGATGCCCGCATTCTGGATCAATTGCTCTACAAATGGGCGCACTCCATCAAAACCATTGCCCCGGTTTTTGCCGAAAAATACGAATCGCTGCGCGATGCCGGGTGGCCCCTCACACAAGCCGACATCCAGCGCGACATCGCCACCATGTTTGGCGGCGGCAAACTGCTCGATTGAGCTTTTTAAAACGCAAAAAAGGGACGTCTGATCAGACGTCCCTTTTTTAATTATTCATGGAACCTAATGTCAACAGGCCGGGTCTAATAGGATATAAAGGAGGTGATTTAAATGCACCAAAATGAAACAAAAAAAAGGCTATCGGCCTTCTTAACCGAAGATCAGATTCGCGAATTTTACAAGTTTATTGAAGAAAAACGACGCCAAACACGTCCGCTGGTGAAAAAGCTCCGCGCAACACGCCTCTAACGCAACCACGCCATTGCAGAAGCCCGCTCATTGCCCCTGTGTTTGATCATCACCGCCGCTTTTTTCTCCTCAGAAGCCGTTAACAATTCGCGCAACCGCCCGCATGTCAGCGCCACTTCCTCGTCGGTCATTTCAATGGTATCCACCATAAAATAGCCTTCGTCCAGATGGTGTGCCCGCAGGTGAATAGACGGATCGCCCTCGGCCATCACATCGGCAACCGCTTCGGCAGAAAGCCCTGCCAATGAGGCATCGATATCGACCCTGGCGCGAGAAAATGGATTGCCATTGGGATCTTTGGCCACGCTCAACGTCACGCCTGTGATGCCCGAAAGGCGCTCAATCACCAGATGCATTTTGCGATCCTGTTCGGCCTGCCAACCCTTCACATCCAGCCGCATGCGGTATTCCAGCGCGGCCATTACCCCAAAAATGCCCTCTTTGCCCACTTTCATCGGTCGGCCAATGCCCCGATTTTGCAAATTCACCGCCATCACCAGGTCGCGTTTGCCACACACAATGCCCGCCGTGGTGCCCGACAAATATTTATGCCCGCTGCAAATGACCAAATCAGCACCGGTTGCCACAATCTGGCGAATGAGAAACGATTGTGCCGCCCCATCCACAATCACCGGAATGCCGCGTTCATGGGCCAAAACCACCACGCGTTCCAAAGGCACACAGCCATATTGCACCGTGTGATGAGAAACCACAAACAACACCGCGGCAGTCTCCTCTGTCATCGCATGGGCGAGCAACGCTTCCGAAACGCCATTCACCGTGCCCACTTCCACCACATGGGCGCCGGCCAATCGCACCATCTGCGTTACAGGTGCCCCAAAATTGACCGCATGGCCTTTTTGCAGCACCACCCGGTTTTTCATGCCCAACGTATCCGGCAACTGCCCAATCTTTCCCACATCGTTGCCGGTCATCGTTGCCGCCACACTCAAGGTAATGCCCGCCGCCGTACAGGCCGTCACACACCCCCACTCGGCCCCGGTGGCTTTGGCAATCACCTCACCTGATCGAACCTGCAATTCTTCCAGATCAAAAAACCGGGCCATCGCTTCATTAACTGTCTCGCGAATTTCGGGCAACACAATAGCCCCGGACAACTTTGTCACTTTCCCGCACCCATTGACGATGCGCGTCAATCGATATTTTTCATATAAATCCATGATACTACCTCCACACTCTGAATTCTGAACTCAATACCCCAGCATCAACACAGCCCATCCCACCAAAGCCCCGCCCAGCACCAGCCAACCAGCCGTTACACCTTTCCATACACCCAACACGGTTGCCACAAGTGCAATGGCAATTTTGGGCCACTCATCCAGTTCCAGATACCCCAATTCTACCGTTACCGAAACCATTAAGCCAAGCGCACACACACCCACCGCATCCAAAAAAGCCGCCACCCATATCGAATCGCGCAGTCGGGGCAAAACGGGATTTAAAGCCGCTACAAACACAAACGAGGGCAAAAAAATGGCCCCGGCCGCCACCAGTGCCCCCAACCATTCTCCCCCTGTCACCAGCAACCCGACAAAGGCCGCCGTTGAAACAATCGGCCCTGGCACACACTGGCCAATGGCCACGGCTTCTAACACCTGCTCCTGTGTGAGCCACGCGTAATGGTGTACCAGACCTTCTTGCAAAAACGCCACCATCAGATACTCACTGCCGTATAAAACAGCACCGATCTTCAAAAAAAACAACCCCAGCACCCACAGCGATGGCCCTGCTGCAGCCAGACTTTCTCCGGCCATTATGGCAACGCCCACAACAGGCAAAACCGCAGCCATAGAACCCGTTTGCAAAGCCATCGCGCGCAACCAGAACATGCCCACCACCCCACCCCCCAGCAGGGCCAGCATGCCACTGAATTCCGTCAGCGAAACCAGCGCCACAGCCAACCCCAAAAAACCCAACCGCCAGCCTTTAACCGCGCGGGTGCCCAGCCGCCAAATCGCACATAAAATCACCGCTATCATGGCTGGTTTCAGGCCGTAAAACAAATCCGCTACTTCTGGCACAGCCCCAAATTGCATGTAAACCCATGCCAGAACCATGGTTATAATCACAGCAGGACCAGCAAAACACAACCCGGCCCCCAAAAAACCCAACCAGCCAGCGCGCAAAAATCCCAGATGAACCGCCAGTGCCATTGAATGGGTACCGGGAATCACCTGGGTAAGTCCCACCAAATCTAAAAAATACTCGTGCGAAATCCATTTCCTGCGAACCACCACTTCTTCTTCCATCATGGCAATATGCACTGCCGACCCACCAAAACCAATAACACCTAATTTCAAAAACAACACCACCACTTCGCACAGTCGCCCTTTTTTAGGTCGATTATCTGCCATACATCCCTCATAGGTCTGCACCCTAAAAAAATTAACTGTTCTGCCCTGCTTCAGATTCCTTCTTCATATAAGCTTCCAGTTTGCGGTCTGTCTCTATGAGCCGCTTGGCCAATAAATCAACCACATTTTGTAAAATAACGGCCTTCATATTTCTTTCAGTTGTTAACAACCCATTCAATTTCAAATGCTCAATTAACAATCCAACCGATTTTTCTGCCGCCACAATGGTGGCCGATCTCGGTTGCCTTGTAAAAAATCCCATCTCGCCAATCGATGTTCCCGACGGAATGTCAACCAGGGTCTGGCCATTTTTGCCCATGACTTTCAAATGCCCTTGAATCAGCACAATCATATCATTGCTGGGTTCACCCTGCCGATAAACAATATCGCCTTTTTCAAATTGTTTCAACGCGCTGATGGCCAGCAAGTTTTGCACTTCCTGAACAGACAGACCGACAAACACCTGAATTTTCTCAATGATCTTCATCAAAACATGTTGTTGTCGGTTCATAAAAACAACCATTAATGAGAGGCCAGAACAAAACTCAACGCCGTGGTTAAATTCAACACATCCTGATTGGCTTTGTCCAATCGTTCACTCAGCATGCAGGCCACGGTTCGAGCCACGCGATATCCCACTTCCATATCGGCTTCACACAAATCAAAAAATGGTTTCTGATAAATCACCCCCAAAGTGGAAGGCCGAATGGTTGTCACCGTTGCCGTGCGTTTGCTCTGTTCACTAAACAGCGCCATTTCGCCAAAAACAGGCTTTCCAAACACGGGGTGGGCATCCGAAGAAAGCCGTATCAACGACTTGTCGGTTTGATCCACCTCCTGGCGCGACATGCGCAACACCAGCGCTTTGGTCACTTCGACCTCACCGTCTATCAACAAATAAAGCGTTTCGCCAACCTCGCCATCGCGAATGACGATTTCACCCGCGCCAAAGTGCTGAATTTCCATAATATTTCGCACGCTGGCCAATTTTTCTTCCGACAGGCCGCGAAAAATGTGAAATAGATTCAGCTCTTGTAGCGAAATGGCCGACGCATCAGACATTGCAGACGACAATGGCATAATCGCCTTCTCGAATCACATAATCGTTTGGTGGGTTTAACCGAACCTCTGTTTTGCTTTTGGTGCGCGTTTTAACGCCCGCCTCCTGCACCTTGCGTTTGATCAATTCCAGAATTTCCCGATTGCCGCCCGAAATTTCATCATCCAGGCCAAACCCCGGTGTTTCCCGCACAAATCCCATCAAAATCTGATTTTGAACCTGTTTAAAATAAACAAACAAATCCCATGTGGATCGCCCCACAACTTCTGAAGGCACAGACACCCGCGACAAAGTGGGCGACAATTGTTCGTTGATCAGCAAATCAAGCACCTGTGGGGTTCCTGGAGAAGCCACATAATCGGCCAGAAGTTCGCCGGAATAGGCATCGCTGAGCACCACCCCATCTACTTCCGCACGCTTGAGATCCATCAAATAGTCTTCGTCTAAAACATGGGCAAACACATTCATTTCAGGGTTAATAGACCGAATGACATGAGCGGCCAGAATGGTGCGTTGATCGGGTGATCCCACAGCATTGAGCGCCGACCGATCGGGCAATAAAATTGCCGCTTTTGCCACGCGCACATTGGCATGATCCAGCATTTCCTCTTTGGTATAATCTCCCCGAACAAATCGCATATCCATTTTTGGAAATGCCTTGATGACCGTTTCCATGTCATCTACTGCGGCCTGATTCACCAGCACCACCTGTGGGCGCACATCGGCCCGGTACAGCGTTTCAACAACCCGAAGCCCCCGATTATTCCAACCGCAAACCAGAACGTGTTCTTGAAAATCGACTTTTCCCAAACCACGGCCCTCTCGAATTTTGCGAGCCACAAAAATTGACGATACCGTTGCGGTAAATACCGATATCAACCCCAGACTTGCAAACATCAACAACCCGCCGATGATACGGCCCTGCAAAGTGACAGGAAATTTATCGCCATATCCCACGGTGGTCATGGTCACCACAGCCCACCAGATACCATCTTCCAAAGAAGAAAATTCTTTGCGCCCAGGCTGCTGTTCAAAAAACAAAATAAGATATCCACTGGACAGAGCAAAAACGGCTATCAGCAGAACAATCCACAACATCTGATTTTCATAGGCCACCTGCAAAATGCGCCGAATCATCTGAACAAACGAACGCATAACTTAGCCCAGTCGAAGTGAAATCAACGGTCAAAAAATCACACCTGCCAAAAAGCGATATCCCTTTTCAAATCGCGCAAGTGATCAGCAAAACCCCATATCTCTCTCATTTTTCAAAAAAGCCGATTGCAAATTTATGCCAATATCTCATCCATCACACGGCTCAAAACCGACAGGCCATCTTTGAGAGCATCTTCGGTAATCGTCAGTGGCGGCGAAATCTTAATTGTCTGTCCCCAGGCACCAACAGGGGCAAAAAACAACAGCCCCTGATGGAAACAGCGCAACACCACCTCATGCGCCAGATCGGGATCGGGCTCTTTTTTGCCTGGTTTTACCATCTGCAATCCCGCCACCAATCCCTTGCAAGTGATATGCCCCACCACATTGGGATGTTTGGCCTGAATGGTTTTTAAAGCATCAAACAAAATGGGTTCCAACCGCCTGGCATTGCCCGTCAAATCGTCGTTCACAATCTTTTTTAAACTGGCCAATGCCGCTGCACAACACACCGGATTGCCCGTGTGTGTGCTCGTCATAGATCCAGCCGAATATTGATCCATAATAGCCTGCCGCCCAATGACCCCCGATAGCGGCAATGAACTGCTGACTCCCTTGCCAAAACAAATCAGGTCAGGTGTAACGCCATAGTGTTCAAATCCCCAGAATGTGCCCGTGCGCCCAAACCCGGCCTGCACTTCGTCAAAAATCAACAAAACCCCATGCGCTTTGCACCATTCGGCCAGTGCTTTTACATATTCTACCGGTGCAAAATCTGGCCCGACCCCCTGATACGTTTCCAGCATCACCCCACAAACCTCATCGGGTTTTAAACCCTTTTTTTCAAGCGTGGAACAGAAAAAATCAAAGTCCACATTTTCTGTCCAGTACCCATCGGGAAATGGCACCTGCACAATGGCCGGGTCTTCATTGCCAATCCAGCCTTTCTGGCCCGGAATGCCGCCCACTTGTTGTGATCCCAGCGTGCGCCCGTGAAAACCGCGTTCAAATCCCACAAATCCGATTTTCTTTTTTCCCCCTGTTGAAATCCCCCATGTGCGCGCCAGCTTCAACGCATTTTCCGTGGCTTCAGACCCGGTTGTCAACAAAAAAACTTTGTCCAATCCTTTTGGTGCAAGCTTCAACAAATACTCGGCCAATAGGGCGCGCTCTTCACTGGGAAACACGTAATTGTGCAACAGCCCGCTGTTCACCTGATCAATAATGGCCTGGCGTATTTCCGGCATGCCATGCCCGGCATTGGTCACCAGCACGCCCGAACTCCAATCGAGCCACATATTGCCATATTTGTCATACACCTGGCAATCTTCGGCCCGATCCCAGACAATGGGCGGTTGGCCGCGCATAGAAACGGGCTCCACTTTGTGCAACAATTCAAGTGTTTTGACCGAGTCAGGATGCGGCAATGCCGTCACTATGCGCCGATATTTGGTTTCAACTTTTGGCACCGCCACAGGTTGAATGTCGAATTCTTTACCCATAAAAACCCATACCCGTCTATAGATCTTCAGATAAAAATTTGGAGTAAGTGGAAAACTGTCGATGGACGATAGCCCTTAGACGATGGTAAAAACAAGCCTTTAACTATCGTCCATCGTCCATTGTCTATCGTCGAGAATTCAAGTTTATTATCTGAAATGCTATATTTTTATGGAAATCAAATGCCAGGTTTTCTTCTGACGCCTGACTCCTTTATTCATATCGCTTTGTCATAAATTTTCTGAAATACCGCATCGGGGCCTTCATCAATGCGATTGGCATCGACACTGGTAATGCCATCTTTGCCAAACCGCGCGCTCACTGTGGCCCCTTTGCCTTCTTGCAAATATTTAAAATTCAAATC
>CAXNEV010000053.1:0-12600 GCA_964200925.1 Candidatus Latescibacterota bacterium
GGTTGTAATACAGGAGGGAATGGTGAATCGGAAGGGGGGTGTTCTGTATCCGAAAGATCCTCTGCAAGTGCCGGTTGATAATTGGCTTCTGATGGCTCTAAAGGAGACAGGCTGACCTGCTGAATTTGGCCTTCTGCCACATCGGTTAAGGTGGCCACAAAGTCGGGTTCTAGTACAGTTGCAAAAAGCAAAATACATTCTCGGGTGTCTTCTGGAAAAATATCGGCGTCCATATTCAAACTGGCACCCAACACAGCGCCTGTTTGTTGCAATTCCCGATGCACTTCGCGCAAAGAGCGCCCCTGTTCCTGAATATCTTTTACAAGGTCGTAACGAATGCAATAAAAATGTTCGTATTGGGATTTTGCTTTTTCAATAATTTGTGCATCTACAACAAAGGGAAGATGCAGATGATCTAAATTTGCAGGTTGAAATATGGAAGGCGTTTCGATTGCCACTTCAGAAATTTCATTTGTTTTGAGATTTCCGTCTTCCACCATGCCCGTTTCGGCCATATCTGGCTGTTGAATTACTGGTTTATGATTGACAATGGCTTGCAAGGCTGTTAACGGTTCGGTGATATCCACATCGTTGCTATTGACTGCGTGGTTCACCATTTCATTGAGCAAATCAGCGCCATCCAAAAGGGCATTGACGATTTCCATGGTGGGAATCAATTTCCGATTGCGCACCATGTTGAGCACGTTTTCCATATCATGCCCAAGCATTTTAATTTTTTCCAGACCAAAAAACCCCGCTCCGCCTTTAATGGAATGAATGGAGCGAAAAACTTTATTGACCAGATCAGAATCGATGGCTTCGCCTGCGGATTCAATTTTTAACAAATCGTCTTCAATATCGCTGAGATGTTCCTGAGATTCTTCAACAAACATTTTTAGCATTTCATCATTTTCTAAAATCATGCTTGAACTCCCGGGGAAGAAGGTCACGCTCTAACACAGGCTGTATATTTTTTAAATTTGCACAATATATGCCATGGGTTAATGCGCAACACCGTGCATGATAGTTATCGGTAAATTGCATTAATAACTTAAGTGACCCAGGTTATGACCCACCTGAAACCCGTTCATTTTAACCCGTTTTGTGAGCTATATGAATAAACCGATTACAATATATTGACAATCATAGTGTTGTGATCGCTATACATTGATAAACAGGTAGGATGTGGTTGCACTGCAGGGGCCAACTGGTTGTTTTGTGACATTTCTGGCAGTTTTGATTGATGTCAGGATTTTTGGAGGGTATAAACTCCGGCAAGCAGAGATAAGCCGGTTTAGTTTGGAGAAACAATGGCATTTACTTGTTGGAGAATATCCTCTTTGCGATTGAAAAGCTCATCGGGAGAAATGGGAAGTTTTATTTTTTGAGCAAACGCATCGACCACAACGGGTTGGGCATAATTGCCACTGTGTCCGATCTCCATAGTTCTAACAAATATATCGGCTTGATAAACCAGGGCGCTCAACAGTTTGTGGCGCTGAGTAGCTGAGGGCATGTGATGAAAAGCGATGCTTTCTGCCAATTCATTGGGCAGTTTCCATGAGACGGCTATTTCCTGGCCGATTTCGGCATGGGTAATGCCAATCCATTCGCTCTCTATTTCATGGCGGGGTCGTTTTTCTTTGACAGACGTTTCATGAATGGCTTTGGCATACGGAGCAAATTTGAGTTCCAGAACAAGCTTTCCCACATCGTGTAAAAGCCCGGTCATAAAATGTTTGGATTGCATGTTGTCGCGAGAAATCATCTGCATGACAATGCCGCAAGCAACCGAGTGTTTCCAGAATTCGATAAAATCAAGCCCGTCCCGTTCAGGGGATTCAGGGGTGCTGAATATTTCGAGAATGGTGGCACTTTGAACAATTTGCCGAATCTTCTGAACGCCCAAAAAAGTTGCTGCAGAAGGCAACAGGTTGCCCTGAAACCCGTATCCAGCAGACCGGGCAATGCGCAGTGTGCGCATAGAAAGGGCTTGGTCGGATTGGATGGCTTGAATGACGTCATTCATATTGACATCCGAATCGTCTTGTGACATCAATTCAATCAGGTGTTGTTGGGCCACCGAAAGGGTGGGAAGATCGGCAATTTCTCGCAACCGCTGGCGAATGCGCACACCCAATACTTCTGGGGGCAGGCTTTTTAATTGTTTTTGCACTTCGCCACCCGGATTGAGACTTTCGCGCGTTTTTTCGATCAAACGCTTTTGTTCATAAGGCCTTGCCAAAGCCCATGAAATGCCATTTTTAATGGCCTGTCGCAAGATATCGCGGGTTTGATTGGGTGTACCAGATTTCATTCCCAGCAAAATGGGTATGTTTTGATACCGTGGGTTTAAGCGAATGATTTGAGCTGTTTTTAGGCCCCCCAATGGAACTTCCTGATCAATCAGAATTAGGTCGGGTTGTTCGTGTCGCATTAAACGGGCTGCTTCCACCCCATTGGTTACGGCGCCAGCCTGAAAGCCCTGAGACATAAAAAGATGGCTGAGCCCTCGACGGGTTTGGGCATCGCTGTCGATAATCAAAATTTTTGCCATTTTAACGATTGGACTCACTGTTTTTAAGCTGGATAGCGCGCTGTTGTGCCTGAGATGTTGACTCTTTGGCCAGGCGCTGATAAATGGTGTTGAGGTCGCGAAACAAATCTTTAAAAGGGTTTAGAACTGCTTTTTGAAAGGTTTCGCGTTTTTGGCGAATGGCCAAACGCCCTGTGGCAGAATTGATGTTGCCCGCCTGATCCAGATGCAGGCTTTCTATTTGTCCGCGTTCATTTTCCCACCATGTGAGCAGATCCTGGCATGTATCGCGAAAAATTTTGAGTTCGGGAAGGCGCAGTTTTAAAATTTTGTCATTCATGAACGTTCGGGCATGTTTGATTTCGTCGTCATTGCATTTAACGATCAGATCTTCAATTTTTTGATCGTTTTCAGAGGTTTCACCCTGTTGGGCTTTCTGAATCTTGACGTTGATCTGATAGGCCGTTTGTTCCAGATCTTTAATGACTTTTTGAAAATCGACCAGGGCCGCATCGTGCAATTTGACCATCAATTGTCCTGCGCGATTGTTGCTGTGTGCATATTGCATTTTGTCCATTTGCAAACGGCGCATATATTGTTTGGACATCTGGATAAACTGCCGAATCTGGGTCAAGTGATCTGCATTCAGCATTTTTAAACGGCGCTCGACAAATTTTAGTATTTCGTTTTTTTCTTCGGTTGTCAGGAT
This sequence comes from Candidatus Latescibacterota bacterium, assembly GCA_964200925.1. GTDB lineage: Bacteria > Latescibacterota > UBA2968 > UBA2968 > UBA2968 > CAXNEV01. The sequence continues at coordinate 3,246 of CAXNEV010000053.1, forward strand.
AAGTAGAATTTCTTCGGTTTTTTGCATTGCTGGTTGTCTCGAATATGCGTATTTTGCCTACTTTGGGATTCGTCCAAAAATTAGTTTGTGGTCGTTTAATTAACCACTAAATATATCATACTTTAAATAAAACACCAAAATTTTTGAACCTGTTTTTATATGGGGTTATGAATGGGTGAAAAGCAGGTATCTGACAGCGCTGAAACAGAACGCAGCAGAACCATCTTATTGGCACAACGCCATACTCAAGATCTGAATTTTGCCCGTGTGTTTCTGGATCGAATTGGTGGATTTCGCGTGGTGGAGGCCCGCACGGCTCAGGACATTGTTTTGAAGTTGCAAACAAACCCGGATTTGATTCTGGTGGATATGCATGTGGAGGGCAATTTTTTGCGTGCGATAGAGCTTTTGCGGCGCATGCCCAAATTGAACCATGTGGGCATTGCCGTTTTGAGCGGCGATGAAAATGGGATAAAACGGTGTGTGGGCAAAGGGTTTAATGGGTATGTTTTGAAGCCTTATACCCCCGAGCTGCTGTTGGCCAGCGTTTGGAAATTATTAGAATCGGTACCGCCTTTGCCTGGTGATGGAACACCTGCCAAATTAGAAGTAGATATTGACAAAATTGAAGGTTTGCCCACACTGCCCACCGTGTATGCTCAGGTTGAAACGTTGTGCAAAGATCCCGATGTGGATGCCGACGATCTGGCCAAAGTGATTGAAACCGATCCGTCTATTACCATGAAATTGTTGAAATTGTCAAATTCGGCATTTTTTAGTTTTACGCGCAAAATTGAATCCGTTCGCGATGCCGTTGCCCTTTTGGGCAATCAGACCGTTCAAAATGCGGTGTTGAGCATTTCCATTTTTGAGGCACTTAAAAATCAAACAGACAGTGCTGGTTTAGACAAACGGGAATTTTGGAAGCATTCGGCAGCCGTGGGATCTATTGTGCGGTTTATAATGAAAAAGAGGCGTATTGATCGCGAAGACGGATTTACGGCGGGCATTTTGCACGATATTGGCAAAGTTATTCTGGATGGGTTGTTTGCGCAGTTTTATGCGGGTGTGATCAAGGCTGTTCAAGAAAACAGATTGCACATTTTAGAGGCCGAGGAACGTGCGTTGGGTTTAACACATCCCAAATTGGGCCAGGAACTGGCAGAAAGCTGGGGCATTCCCACGCGCCTCATTGAAGCCATTTCGTATCACCACAGGCCCCAATTGGCCGAAATGGATTGTGAACTGGCATGTTTTGTTCACATGGCCGATGCCGTTGCTCGGAATTTGGGATATGGCTCGGGCGGTGATCCGTATGTGCCTTGTATTCAGCCGTTTGCTTTTGCGCAACTGGCCATTGCCCCTGAAGATCTGGTGGCCTGGGAGAGTGAAATGAAAAAGGTTATAGACAAAGACATGGCTTTTTTGTTGTCGATTGCATAGGGATGAGGCAAAAAAAAGCCGCCACAGCAGTGACGGCTTTTCGCTTATTTTTGTTGTGATTTTTCCCAGATGGGTTTGATTTTTTCAATCACTTCGCTGTCCGTCGGACATGATTGAATAATGGCGGTAAATTCATCAGCTGAAATGCCAAGTTCCTCCAGGAACTTTTTATCGGCCCCTCAAGGATAGATGTAATCGCCAATGGTGTCGCGCAACTTGGCGCGGGCCTTGTCGGTGATGCGGGGCAACCATTTGATACCCCCCATGGCAAGCTGGCGACTGCGCGGACGAAAATCAATGGCTGGGCTGAGTTGATCCATAGGTTTGGCTCCTTTCGGTTTGTTTTTAAGGCAAAATTTATTGTGTTTTTCGTAGAAGTCAAGGGTTAAAAGTGCGGAGTGCACCATGCAACGTGCAACGTGTTATTTCTGGATTGGGCGCATTGTCTATTTGATCGGTATGCTGGTTGGGGTGGGTGCTGCTGCTGCTGAGCAGATGATCTATCGCGAAGCGCCCATGTTATCGGCGCATGTAGCCAACGGAGACTTGCCGCCAGTTGCCGAAAGATTGCCCGAAGAACCGCTGGTGGTTGTGCCCTTAGAAGAAATTGGGCAATATGGCGGTTCGTGGTTGCGCATGATGAAAGGCACAAGCGATTTCCATGCCTATGGCCGATGTGTGTATGATCAGATATTGCGCTGGGCCCCTGATCCCAAAGATGGCATTGTGCCTGGGTTGGTGAAAAAATGGGTTTTTTCTGAAGAAGGCAAAGTTTTGACCTTGCAATTGCGCAAAGGGTTAAAGTGGTCCGACGGCCATCCCTTTTCGACCGATGATATCATGTTCTGGTGGAAAAAAATTGCACAAGATCCCAATTTAACACCCGGGATACCGCGGGAATGGTGCCCGGATGGCGTTCCGATGGATTTGGTGCAAATCGATTCATTGACCGTGCAGTTGCGATTTTCCAAACCGTATCCAATGGCTTTGCAATATCTGGCTTTTAAAGGGAATCAATGGCCGCTGGTGTTTGAACGGGCCGGTTTTTTTGCGCCCAGGCATTATCTGGAAAAATATCTGCCTCAAGGAGATACCCAGGTTCTTGAAAATTTGACCATGGCCAGTTATGCCGCGTTTGAAGAAAAAGCCAATGATTTTAATCCGGAACGCCCCGTCATGTCGGCATGGCAGGTGTCTGAATGGGAACCGGGTGATCATCTGACAGCCCTTCGCAATCCGTATTATTGGAAAGTGGATCCGGCAGGCAATCAGTTGCCCTATCTGGACAAAATTGAAGTGGAAATTTTTCTGAATCAGGAAATGCTAAATTTTCGGGCTGTCAGTGGGGTATTGCAAATGCAGTTGCGGCATTTTAGCGTACAGGATGTGGATTTGTTGCGCGAGTTTGCCCAAAAGCGCCATTATCGAATTATAGAATACGAAGATACCGGCCGCGATGGCATTATGTTGAATTTGCAATATCCCGGAGATCCGGTGCTGCGCGATGTTTTTCTGGATCGGCGGTTTCGAATTGCCCTGTCTTTGGCCATTAACCGACCCATGATATGCAAATTGTGTTTTCGCGGTTTAACGCACCCTGGTAATGTGGGATTGTTTCAATCGTCATCCGACTATGTTCGTATGGATGATTTGCCCGATCACTATTCTTATGCACCCGAGCGGGCTAGTGCTTTGCTGGATGAAATGGGATTGACCTTGCGCGATGCCGAAGGGTTTCGTTTAAAACCCGATGGGCAATCGATGAGTTTGATTATTGAAACGAGTTCAACCCTGCGTTCTGAAATAGATATGCTGGAAATTGTGCGATCAAATTGGGAAGCCGTGGGTGTGCGCACCACACTCAAACCCGAAGAGCGCACGTTGTATTTTCAGCGCGTGACCAAAAACGGCGAACACATGATTGGCAAATGGGGCCATGAAAGTGTGTTTGCGATGGTGAGTTCTAATCGGTGGTTTGCAACCAATTTGTGGGATGAGTGGGCACATCACTGGGCCGAGTGGTATTTGAGCAAGGGTGAAAAAGGCATCAAACCGCCTGCTGATGTGCAGAGGTTGCAACAAATTGAGGCCGAATTACAGGTGACCATTGACCCTGAAAAACGGCGGGTGCTGTGGGCCGAAGTCACGCGATCTCATGCAGAAAATATGTGGATTATTCCGCTGACAGAACGCAGTACGAGCATTGGGGTGCTGGCCAATAACTTTCGCAATGTACCCGAACGTGCAACGGCATCGTGGATTCTGATGACACCGGGCAATTTGAATCCGGAAACATTTTTTATTAAAAAATAGGATAACAAATAACGGCCACCGCGTGGGGATAAATCCCCCCGCTTTGGATAAAAAGCCCTTTCGGTCTACCCCACCCTCTAACCGTGAAACCGCCATATTTGAACCGCGCCCAAAATAGCCTGGGGAGTGTTTATGCTGACTTTTATTGTGCGCAGATTATTGCGAATGATTCCAACACTGATCGCCATTTCCATCATGGTTTTTGTGATTATTCAATTGCCGCCGGGCGATTTTTTTGATTCTTTGCAAGCGCAACTTGCCCAAAGCGACTCACAGGCCGATCAAGAGGCGTTTGAAGCCCTGCGGCGACAATACCATCTCGACAAACCCATGTGGCAACAATATCTCTACTGGATCAGCGGGTGTTTGCGCGGCGATTTTGGATATTCATTTGAATGGCGACGGCCCGTATCCCAGTTGATTGCCGAGCGTTTGGGCCTCACCTTTTTGATGGCCTCTGGTGCATTGTTGTTCATGTGGTTGGTGGCCTTGCCAATTGGCATTTATTCGGCGCGCAATCGCTATTCCATAGGCGATTATTTTTGGACTTTTATGGCATTTATCGGGCTGTGTGTGCCGGGATTTATTATTGCCTTGATCGCCATGTACATCTCTGTTTTCTGGTTTGGCGGCAGTGCGGGTGGCCTGTTTTCACCGGAATTTAAATATGCCCCGTGGGATTGGGCCAAAGTGTGGGATTTTTTGATGCATCTGTGGGTGCCGGTGGTGGTTATTGGGGCTTCGGGTACAGCGGGTTTAATGCGCATTATGCGCACGTCTATGCTCGATGTTTTGGACGAACAGTACATCACGACCGCTCGTGCCAAGGGGTTGGCCGAACGATGGGTGATTTATAAATATGCGGTGCGCGTGGCCATTAATCCGATGATCAGCATTTTGGGATTGCAATTGCCCCAGTTGGTTTCGGGATCCATTATTGTGGCCATTGTGTTGGGCCTGCCCACAACAGGCCCGTTGTTTTATCGGGCGCTGGAAACGCAGGATATGTATCTGGCCGGTACTTGTTTGCTGCTATTGGCCATTTTGCTGCTGCTTGGCAATTTGATGGCGGATATTTTGTTGGCTTGGGCCGATCCGAGAATCCGATTGGAGTAACGCATTTATGTCAGAAATGGTCGCAGTCAAAACACCGCCGGTTGTTGACGATTCAGAGCGCATCTATACCGCAGGCCAATGGTATCTGGCATGGCGTAAATTCAAAAAAAACCGATTGGCATTGGCTTCCGGAGCGATGCTTATCGTGTTGTATATGATGACACTGTTTTCCGGGTTTATTGCCCCTTATGAAGCAGATCACCGATTTGGCGGGCGCGATTTTGTACCGCCGCAATCTGTTTATTTTTTTTCTCAAGACGGATTTCATCTGCGGCCTTTCATCTATGCCCTGCAGGCTGATTTTGACCCGGCTTCGGGGCGCAAAATTTATCAAGCCGACGAAAACCAGCGATACCCGATTTATTTTTTTGTTTCAGGAGATCGCCACTCATTTTTGGGATTGGAAACCCATTTGCATTTATTTGGCATTCAAGTGCATGATGGAGATGGCATTTTTCTTTTTGGCACGGATCGACAGGGGCGCGATTTGTTTTCGCGCGTATTTTATGGGGCACGTGTGAGTTTGACAATCGGGTTGATTGGCGTATTCATCAGCATTGTTTTGGGCAGTGTGCTGGGGGTTGTATCGGGATATTTTGGCGGGTGGGTTGATGAGTTGTTACAGCGGTTGATTGAAATTCTGCGGGCCTTTCCGCAAATTCCTTTGTGGATGGCGCTGTCTGCGGCGATACCTGCCGATATTGATCAGTTAAAGACGTATTTTATGATCACGTTAATTCTGTCGTTTTTGGGCTGGACATCGCTGGCCAGGCAGGTGCGAGGGCGCGTTTTGTCGCTGCGCAATGAAGAATTTGTCATGAGTGCCCGGTTGATGGGCGCCAGTCATTGGCGCGTTATTTTCAGGCATTTGATTCCCGCTGTGCTGGGGCATATTATTGTGATTGGCACGATTGCCATTCCCGAGATGATTTTGGCTGAAAGTTCGTTGTCATTTTTAAATCTTGGCATTCGCCCGCCGATGACAAGTTGGGGCGTTTTGTTGCAGGATGGGCGCAGTTTAACCACATTGTATTATTATCAGTGGCTGTTGTTTCCAGCCGGATTTATTGTGGTGGCTGTGTTGTGTTTTAATTTTTTAGGAGATGGTTTGCGCGATGCGGTAGATCCGTATTCGAAGTGAAAAGATCGAACAGAAAAATGGGATTTAAATCGGGCGATTTTCAAATGTGGAGACGATGCTGTCTCCATATTTTTTTTGGCGGATGCAAAACAGAGTATGATGCGATTCGGGCAATATGACTTTTAAATCGTGTTGGACGACGATGCGCGCATTTGGCGCAAGAATGGGGGTTTGGGAAAGGCGTATCAAAAAGGCATGCGCCATGGGCAAATCATCAAAAGACTCGTGGTAGGGAGGGTCGAGATAGACAATGTTGAAGGTGCGTTTTTCTGCGGCCAGTTGGGGTAATAATTTTTCGGCTGGGCAATTGTAAAGTTCAATTTTATCACACAAAGACCATGTTGCAATCAGGTTGCCAATAAAAAAGTGCCGGCGGTGATCAAACTCGTTGATGAGAACCTGTGCCCCTCGGCTAAAGGCTTCGAGGCCCATTTGACCTGAACAACCAAATAAATCGAGAAACCACAAGTCGGTCAGGGTTTCACCCAAAGAAGAAAAAACCGCTTTTTTGACAAAATCGGAGGTCACACGGGCATTGCCCTGCCTGCGATTGTTGAAGGCAATACGGCGACCTTTTAGGGTACCTGAAATGATTTGCATAATGGATAGGGAGATCCAACATAAAAGAGCAGCAGGCGCTTTTTCTGCCTGCTGCTCTTTTGGATTTTTGTTAAATGGCTTAATTGCCAAAGCGGAATCGCACTTCGCGCTCGACAGATTTTCCCGAGATCTGATCAATAACTGTAATTTCCAGTGCATTCACACCGGCTTTGGCTTTGCTGAGATCAATTTCGACATATTCGCGTTCATCGGGATCTCGCCCGATTTGTTCGGTGGCAATCGATACCTGTGGTTTTTGGGATTTGAGAATGGTTCGAAGCCCTGAAGCCACAGCGCCAAAAACACCCACAGAAGGCATGGCACTTGAACGCACCTGATATTGCAGTTTGTATCGCGTTTGACCAAATGAATCTTTGGTCAAATTGTAGATTTCAAAATAGGCATAGACATTTTGTTTTTCCCCATAACTTCGAGTTGGCATGGGAATGATCCAGACGTCTTCTTTTTTAAATTTGGTTGCCCCCGCATTGGATATAGACGAGGCCAGTTGAATGTCGCTTATGAGCAACTCTTTTGGACGGTAATCGTCGATTTCCAATTCCTGGCGATAGATACCTGTGCGGCCTGAGATGAGGTCTTTGGCCTGAACCTGTAATTCGTATTTGCCCGGAGGCACCTGCGTTTTGAGGATTTCTGGCACAAAAGATCCTTTGGCCGCTGCCAGTTCTGCGCGGTTTTGATAAACAAATTCTTCGGCTGTTCGGTAAATGGTGGCATGCCCTTCATTTGCCAGGGCAATGGCGAGTTGAATATGCACAAAATTGGAATCAGATGCCTGTTGGGTTTCGATTTGTTCAGGCGGTAGGCCATAGTAAATTTCAACGGAAGTTTGGCCGTCCGCACCTCTAAATTCGGCCAGATCATAATAGAAATTGAGCACATCACCCGGCAATCCGGGTCGATAAAAATCGGGGGTTTGAGAAACCGTTGACTGGTATATCACCTCAGGTGTGTGTTCGGTCATGCGACCAATGTATTCTATGGCGTCGGGGTCTTCATAGGTGGCATCGGGCAATGGGGCAAAATCATAACGACCGTTGCCCGTTTCATCGGTAAATGTGATTTCGATGCCCCCATTGAGCATGGAATAAGTCCAGGTTTCCCAGGGAACCGTATCGACTTCGTTGTCGATGGTCATGGGAGCAAACCGGCCAAATTGCAAGCGCGTGTTGAACTGGCCTGATTGTTCATCAAGCCGCGATTTGATTGTGCCATCTTGTTTAAATGGATCATTTGCAAAGGGAATTTCGTAGGGTTCGGGGTTGAGCAGTTCGGGGGATTCATCAACGGTTCCTCCACTGCCTTCTGTATCGGTGAATGAAACATCTTGTGGTGGATCTGTGGGGCTGGACGTGGGAAAAAGCGATTTTATTTCCGGGTTGGTGCGCACGGGAAAAACAGGCCCAGTAAATGTCAAAAAGGCGGCTTCTGGGCCATAAATATCCACAGCCATTTTGGTGCGCACAGCTTCTACTTCGGGGCTTTGCACAAAATTGCGATCATTAGATCGCGAGCGATGGTCGGGTTCACCATAACGAACATAGACGATACCGCGTTGATCCCAGGGATAGGTGTTGGACGAAAAAAAAGTGCGGCTATACCAGATACGTCGGTAATGTTCAATGATTCGTTCGTTGATTTTGGTGAGAATATCAGGATCGCGGCGTGCCCAGAACTGTTCGCGATAGGCTTGGCGCTCTGGGCCAGTGGTTTCTTGGTAAGCCAATAGTTCTGGAGCAGATGCCACATAGGAGATTTCGGTATAGTGCTGGCGTTCGCTGCCATCGATATTTTGAAGGTAACGCTCGAAGACTTCAAGGGATTTCTGGTAGTCTTCGGCGTAAAAATAACCCTGCGCAACAATGGGAAGCAGTTGAACAATTTCGGGGTGTTCCTGTATATAGGGTGCAATATAGGTGATAATTTTATCAAATTCTTTTGCCTGTACGGCCGCCAAACCGAAGTAATAAAGTCCTTCTGGATTGTTGGGTTCTAATTCGACATATTTCAAATAATAAGACAGGGCGCGTTTGTGATCTTCTTGAAACCGTTCATACACTTCGCCCAACAGGCGATAGGCCGGTCCATAGTTGGGTTTGAGTTTGGTGGCGCGTTTGGCTTCGGCAATGGCCCGGCGAAAGTTATAGTAGGATTGCATTCCTCGCGTGGGGGCTTCGGCATAGGTCAGACCAAGCCCAACATAAGCTTCAACAAGATCCCGGTCGAGTTTTTGGGCCGTTTTGAAAACCACTTCTGCTTCTTTAAACTCTTTGCGTTTGAGGTGTACATAACCCAATCGGTTCTGGATATAGGCATCTTCGGGAAATGCCACAACCAGTTTTTTGAAGGTGTTGAGGGCTGCATTGGTTTCTCCTGCTTTTAATTGGCGTTCACCCAAAGCAAGCAGGGTATTTCGGTACGTCTGGGTTTTGGGTGTCTCTTCTCCTGTTTCTTGTGCAAATGAATTTGCTACAGCAAAAAACAGCGGCATGGCGCCACACAACAATGCGATCCAAAATCTGATGACAACAGTCATTTGATCTCTCCCTGATACCGGAAGCCATCACAACCTTATAATGGACCCAAGAAACAGGACCACTGAATAAGATGGGAACCAAGTAGCAGTAAGGAGTTGGATGTGACACGAAAACCTCGTAGCCCTCAGTTCAAAGCTCAGGTGGCTTTGGAAGCCGCCAAGAATCAGAAAACGGTTAACGAAAT